>JAYKIP010000329.1:0-4205 GCA_035286205.1 Merismopediaceae cyanobacterium | reverse complement strand
GTTAAAGCAGGAGTTCCCAAACAAGATATTGTTGTTGGCTTTCATTCTGCCTTCATGCGCCAATTTACAGAATATGCCGTTAATTGATTGAACCTTTGATTGCTAACACGATCGCCAAAAACAATTCTTGACCTAACGGCGATCACCCTTGAAAGACGGTATTCCGTTCTGCCCGCTAAACTAAAAGAAATTGCAAACGTAAGCCGCTATGGTTGCCAATCAAACCCGCTGGACAATTTATGACCTCGATGCCTTTGCCGATGCTGGAGGACAGAACCGCTATGAAATTATCGATGGAGAATTATTCGTGACCCGATCGCCTCATTTCCGCCATCAAGACCTAGCATCAGAAATCCAGTTTGCCCTCACCCGTTGGTCTAAAAAATCCGGTTTAGGTAAATGCGTCCAAACCCCCGGCATTATTTTTACCGAAGTGGATGCGGTCATTCCCGACCTCATTTGGATTAGCCACGATCGCCTAGCCTACGGTTTAGACGAAGCCGGACATTTAATCGTTGCCCCAGAATTAATCGTAGAAATTGTTTCCCCCGGTCAAAAAAACAGCCAGCGCGATCGCCAATTAAAACACAAATTGTATTCTATTCATGGTGTTCAAGAATATTGGGTCGCCGATTGGCAATTACAGACCTGTGAAATTTATCAACGCGACAACACCCAGTTGGCCCTGATTAGCACCCTCTATGCCTCCGACTGTCTGACCACGCCATTATTACCAGAATTTTCCCTTAACCTGTCCCAGATCTTTCCTGGCTAATTCGCTGAACTTATCGCCTACTCAAAGATACAGTGACAACTAGAACGACTCACAAGCTAGGCCACCGCACGAGACCCGGTTGAATTGGCGATCGCCGCTACCTATCAACTTCAACTCTGACTATCAAAAACCATGTCCTCCGAAAACATTGCCACCATTACCCAAATGCTCGAAACTCTCCCAGAGACAGCCCGAACCAATGCAATTTTTCCCTCCGTCATTCGTATCCGCATAGAAAAACTTCGCGCCCAAGCCTTGACAAATTTATTAAGATAGAATCCCTATTCCTCACCCATCGCCTCCACCGGGCGATCGCCCTCTTCCGTTCGGGAACTCATTAATTGCGCCAAAAATTGTGTTTCTTCATAACTTTCCAAAATGACCTTTTTCACCATCATCGTTAAAGGAACCGATAAAATCGCACCGATAGGCCCCAAAACCCAATTCCAAAACACCAGGGAAAGAATAATCATTAAAATAGAAATATCTAACCCCTCCTGCATAAAGCGAGGCTTAATCCCCTTATCTACAATATTATCAATAATAGAACATCCCACAAAGACCCAAAAGGCTCGACTCACATCATGCTCTAAGAGAGCTAAAATCATCGGTGGAACCACAGCCAAAAGAAAACCAATGCCAGGAATAAAACTGAGTAAAAAGAACATTATCCCCCATAGAGGAGCCAAATCCACCCCCAGAAAAACTAAAACCAGAAAATCCCCAAAAGCCGATAAAGCCCCTGTCCAAGCCGTAATCCCCATATAGGTGCGAATATCATGGGTAAAGGCGGTTAACTTGCTGATAATAACCGCATCTGGATTAAAAACCTTTTGTAACTTATTAGGAAAAATCGTGGACTCAATTAACATAAACGCAACAATAAAGAGAAGCAATAAAGAAGATCCCAGGGCTTCCGCTAGGCGTTGTAAAAACAAAATCGCACCTTTCAACAAAGATTGAGGTTGTAGCGTCTCATTCGTTAAAATGGCATCTGTATTAATCCCTTTACTTGCCAAAAAAGCCAGGGCAGATTCCTTAAGTTGCTGAATACGTCCCTCATAGCTGGGTAATGTATGGAGGAGTTGGCCAATCGAAATCCCTAAAAAGGAGAGAAACGCAATCCCTGTTACGATTACCCCCAAAATGGTCAAAAGTAAAGCGACTTTCGGGGGGACTCCCTTACGGACTAACCATTGTAAAAGGGGAGTAACATTAATAACAATCAGTAAACTGAGGAAAAAAGCGTTGAGAATGGAAGATGCGGCCTGTAGCCCCGCCACGACAATCACAAAACTGGCCGTTCCCAGTAAGAGATAAAAAATAGGTGAAGCTTTAATTCGAGTCGGCATGGTAAAAAAAATCGCTTGTGATCAAAAAATAAAACAGGATGAAAACGCTTAACGTCCGGGGAAGCCCACATACCAAAAGTAAGTCACCATTGGAATGAGGGTTGCTAAAGCCAATAAAACCACCACCCAGACTGTCGCACTGCGATCATCGGTCTCTTCTGCCGTCGCAAAGGTTCCCTCTAGGTTAATTTCTTGCACCTGGGGGGGGCCGGGATCAGCTTGACCGGATAAGACCGCACTTAACCGTTGATCCGCCGCCAGTAAAGCTTGATTATATTTCCCCCCATCTCTGAGCGGCACCGCTAAGGTTTCATCTAAGAGGCTAGTGGCGATCGCCTCATCCAGCAACGCTTGAGAAGATGACCCTTGCCGTAAAGCAGTACTATTCGTTAAGGTATCTAGGACTAACAAGGTTTGATTGGCCTGCTCTTCCGGGGTGGGATACCATTGGGAAAAGACATCATCCGCAAAACCGTCAATGGTTTGATCAAAGTCTAGGCGACGAATCACCACAAACCGCACTTCCTGACCCGTTTTCTGGGCCAACCGCTTTAAATCACCGTTTAACTTGCCCTCATTGGCTAAACTAATGGCTTCCGCTTGATCGATCAAGTAGGTATCCGTCCCCGCCGCTAACCGGGGTAAATCATAGACCCCCGTGGCCCAAGCCGGCATTGTCCAACTCAGAATCATGAGCAGAGCCGCCCAGACACCGCCCCCTCGCCAATAGAAAGTCCAACGGGCCAACCGTCGCGCAACATACGTCGTCAAAAATCGTGTCAGAGAAATCATAATCAGGATGAGGACTAAGATGAATCTTCCTATTATATTCAGCCAGGCTGACCGTCCCCTGGGACACGACCTTTACCATTCTTAAAAAAACTTCATAAATTTTTCTAAAGCTTCAGGGTAAATTAAGCCCTAGATTGTCCCCACCTGCTTAAAATGTAAACTTAAGTTTTGACCTAACCTTAGTCAAGAGGAGAACTCAATCAAGATGGCTGAATATACCCAAGTCGTCAAAGCCTATAACGATGATCCCTTCACGGGAAATCTCTCGACCCCCATTTCGGATTCGGGTTTCACCAGGGCTTTTATCGGTAATTTACCCGCCTATCGCCAAGGCCTATCGCCCATTTTACGGGGCTTAGAAGTTGGTATGGCCCATGGGTACTTTTTAGTTGGCCCTTGGACAAAGCTCGGCCCCCTGCGTGATTCTGACCATGCGGCCCTGGGCGGCTTAATCGGTGCTTTAGCCCTGGTCTTAGTCGCCACCGCCGCTTTGAGTAGTTATGGTTTAGTTTCCTTCCAAGGAAAAACCGATAGTTCTGACTCTCTGCAAACCTCGGAAGGCTGGAGCCAATTTTCGGCAGGCTTTTTCGTGGGAGCCATGGGCGGAGCCTTCGTTGCCTACTTCCTACTCGAAAACTTGAGTATTGTGGATGGCATTTTCCGAGGCGTTTTTAACTAGATTAGCCGTTTAATCAAAAGTCATTTTTTGTTGATCTTTAACCATTGAGGAGAATCTGCCATGACTGGAGCCTACGCTGCTTCCTACTTGCCTTGGATTTTAATTCCCATTGTCGGTTGGTTATTCCCGGCTGTGGCGATGGGTTTACTGTTTATCCACATTGAAAGTGAGTCCTAGGACTTGACTGGGTTGGTTACCGATGGGTAACCGGAAAAGGCCTCGCCTTCGGGTGGGGTTTTTTCTTGGCTCTGTTCTCTATTTCCCCCAGTTATGGAGATGTGGCATGGAGTCTAAAGTCCCGCTACCCGGTCAATGTTTATGCTTGGCAGAGGGATAATTTCTCCGCTAAAATCGTAACCTAATAAAGGATTCATTCGCCAATTTATGATCAACCCTCCTTCACTGTATGAACAGGACTTTGCCCAATGGGTAGAGAAGACTGTCCATCAGCTTCATGCGAGAAATACCGAGAATTTGGATTGGGAAAATTTAATTGAAGAGGTAGAAAGTTTGGGGCGCAGTCAACGGAAAGCGGTGCGAAGTTTTTTATTAAATTTGTTGGAGCATTTACTAAAACGGTGTTATGTTCCTTTGACGGATTGTTATC
>JAYKIP010000328.1:0-6056 GCA_035286205.1 Merismopediaceae cyanobacterium | reverse complement strand
TTTCTAAGGTGATACGACTCAAGAAGTATGGTCGTAAAAGACTAACTATTATCCATGAAAAAGCGGATTTGAGTGATGCACCGCGATTTTTATTGACCGATGCTCATCACTGGGATGCCTCTAGGGTGTTTGCTACTTGGAGTTTTCGATGGCCTGTGGAAACTTTTCATCAGTTTGCCAAACAACTAGCAGGCTTTGAAGAGGCTCAGCTACGTAACGAGGAAGCGGTAAAACGCCACTTCTGTTTAAGTTGTGTAGCGCAGTCTGTCCTTCAGGACTCTAGTTGTTGTGGACAAAATTCTGAAAGGTTCAAATTTGCTGATGTTAATGAGCAAACAATTGGTCAACGTCTCTACTCCCTCTCTCGTGAAGCGGTACAGCAATTGGTGGAATTTACTCAGGCTCTACTGAGTCAAGGGAAGTCCGCGAATCAAATTATGGAGGTGTTGATGCCTATTTAAACCTACTTTTTTGTTGCCTACTCATAACCTTCCAAGTTGTGTTAATCATTAAAAAATCAAGAAATAAGGGTTAGGGATTTGGTCGTGCGTGGGATGCACTCCACAAATACAAGTTATGAAGAAAGTTCCCTAAATTGAGGTCGCTCAAAGTTGACACCAGAATTGTTAACTTTTTGAGCTAAACGATTAATATAAAGACGGCGGGCTTCTATACCTTCTGGGGTTTCTCGATGGGCAACAATAAAGCGGGCGAGTTCTTCTCTGTTTAGATTGTCTAAGTTTTTTGTGTTCATTGGGAATCTCCTAAAAAATCGTCTTCATCCAGAAAGTGGCCATCGGGATAGATATAGTAAACTTTTGCTAAGTCATAGTTA
Source organism: Merismopediaceae cyanobacterium (assembly GCA_035286205.1). GTDB lineage: Bacteria > Cyanobacteriota > Cyanobacteriia > Cyanobacteriales > Microcystaceae > Woronichinia. The sequence goes on along the minus strand of JAYKIP010000328.1, from coordinate 5,221 downwards.
GAGTTATCAATAGGAGTACCAAATATTGCTAGGTAACATCCTGGGTAAACACTGTCGGGGTCAGGGGCAAAGTCATATAACAAGCCACTATCTCGCCAGTTAAGTTGAATTAGTTCATACAGTTTTTTTAGTTGTCGGTCTGTGGGTGGCATTGTATTTGGGTTAGCAATGGCTTCATTTTAGCACGGGGGAAAGAATGGCAATAAAAAAGGCAAACCAGAGGTCTGCCCAAGCGGTTGTTATGTTAATTATTTAGAAGTAAAAAGGTTAACTTTGAAAAGCGGTTAATTGGCTTCAATTCGTCGCCATTGATTGGGAGAACCATCTAATTGATAGGTTGTTACCGAAGCCGTGCTAGGCATTGTCACCATCAAACGAGACGCACCAGAAATACCCTGCCAGATTTTATAGTTACCGACACTTTCAATAGATTTTACCCAGAAAGCACCTGCGTTATCAGTTGTACCATTAGTCGCAACGTTCGCGAAAGGTGCAAACAAAAAGCCATAGAAGGAGCCATTGCCCTTAAGTTCCATGCTATGTTGATAACCTGATGTATTGATAGTCCCAGCATCAGATCCATAGACATAAACTTGGAAGGCCGTTGGATCTCTCATATCTCCCACATTCCCATTCGCATTGACTTGGAAAAAGTCACCACTGTTACCTTTAACGTAAAAAGCTGAACGGGTAAAGCCATTTGCACCGCCATTATAAGGAACTAAATTACCATTAGAGTTAATGTGAAAATAGCCATTGACATAAAAGATAAAGGTTTCCTGTCCTGTCCGTCCTAGGGTTACAGTTGAACCAGATCCTTCCATATTCCCGCTACAGTTATAAATATAAGTGGCATTATTCGCTGGAGGGTTGCCACTACCATAGACTTTTCCCGTTGAATCTACGTCATTAGTTCTGGGATATTGAGAACTCCATGAGGTACAATTAACATTATTTTTGTTGCTTGTAGTAGGTGCAGCCCAGGTATTGCCACCAGGTAAGTCAGGAAACGCCTGATTAACCGCAGTTTGAACACCAATCGTCGTGCCAGTAGCATAGATTGCCTTATTGCCATTATTGGCTCCTGGCGTTCCATCAACACCACTTCCAAGGACAGGGAAACCATTAGAAAAAGTTGGCACAGTATCAAGATTCCCTGCTGGTACTGCTTGGGCCCCACTGACACAACCAGAAGAATTCCAAACATCTGAGTGAATATCAACGTTGTTCGTAAATGAGAAATCTCTTGCCCATAATCCGGGAAATCCCGTACTTGCTGAGGGCGATGGAGATGCTCCTCCCGTAGTTGTAGCCGTCACTGGAATGGTAAATTCTAGTCGTGCTATGCCAGTACGACCTGCATCGGCAGTTGCTGTTGCTCCTGTTCCACTCTGATTCACCCGACCCTCAACGATCAATCGACCTCGGCGTACTGCTGTGGGCTGATCAGTGCTGGGATTCATCAGAGTACTAGCAGATGTGTCCGTATAGGTTCGGTAGGCAACAATCCGATATTGACCTGCTCCATTACCAATATCTCGCCAACCTGTCCCACTGCCACTCGCAGCAGAATTGGCCCAAGTTGTTTTAATGTCACTGGCTGTATAGGTTTGATAATTGGAGGGAAGACTTGCGCTTGGGTTACTGGTAGAACAGGAAGGAGAGGCAGAGGGTGAGGGAGAACTCGCGGAAGGAGAGGCGACAATATTAGGGATATTCGTGGCTTGATACAAACTTTTTACCGTGTTTCCGTCCGTACAGGCTCCTGTTGTGCTATCAGTTGTTACACAGGAAGGAAAGGGAATTAAACCCCGATTATTATTTAAAAATTCAATATAGCGAGTGGCCCCAGCTTCGGCGATCGCCATTGCCCTGTTAGTTGTACTTTGGGTGATCATTTTAGATTGATCACTTTGGGCACGAATGATAATCGTTGCACCGACAACGAGGATGACCATCCCCACCATCATGGCCATGGGTAAAGCAAAACCCCGATGAGAATTAATTTTCTGACGATTTAAATTACAAATTAAAAGCAGTTTTAAACGTGTGTTTATCATAATAGAAATACCTTTCCCCTTAGTCCATAACTATAGTTAATCTACCCAAAAACCTATTGGCAGTGATCCCAGTCACAGCTAAAAAATTTTTTGAGAGATGGATCGATTACAAGAACAAAAGACTTATTTTATGGACGAGGTTAGGCATCGCCCTGATCCAAAAAGTCGATCTATCATGGTGAGGAGATGGGCGTTAAGGGTGATTTTCCGCTCATCTAAATTGTGAGGAGTGAACATTATGCAAAAACGTCATTTTGATAATCGGAGAATGCAGCCCTGGCAAGGTTCCTTTTCTGCTCTAGGACGCATTGTGCTAGGTGGACTTTTAATGGGACTCGTTTCTTTTGGTTTGGCTCCTAAAACCAGTCAAGCCCAGTATTCCCCCACTGCTGTTCGACCCTCTAATCCCTGGCAATATGCTTCTTTTCCCGTGGAAAACTTTCAATCCTATACCTCTGGCTTTGGCTATCGTTCTTCGCCGGTTGATGGTTCTAGTCAATTTCACTATGGCTTAGATCTAGCGGCCCCTATTGGTAGTTATGTGCGGAATTGGTGGACAGGACAAATTGTTGAATTATCTGATAACACGGCCTGCGGCACTATGATCCGAGTCCAATCGGGGGAATGGCAACACGTTTATTGTCATCTGATGGGACGAGTAGAAATTAGTAATGGAACCCGTTATCTGGTTGATCGCGAAGGGGGCATTGTCTTACAACAGGGACAGGAAATTCCGGTCGGGGCCAGAATCGCCAGGGTGGGAATGAGTGGACGGACAACGGGGCCTCATCTGCACTGGGGCTTAAAATACGATGGACAGTTTATCGATCCGGCTTTGGTGCTACAAGCCATGTTTACGCAACAAGCGGCTTCCTAGGAAAGATGTTGGGTTTCATCCACTAAATAGGTATAACGACGCAGACTTTTCTCATAATCCTCTAGGAGACGTTGGGACTCTTCCAGGGTAATTTTCCCTTCCATCAAGGCTGTTTCGCTATAACGTCGCATATTTTCAATTAAGTCCTCGGCATCATATTGCACATAACTTAAAACTTCCGTCATCGTATCTCCCTTAACGACGGATTCAATTTGATAACCCTTGGGAGTCATGACAATATGTACCACGTTAATATCGCCAAATAAATTATGCAAATTGCCCATAATTTCCTGATAGGCTCCCACCAAAAACATGCCTAGATAATAGGGCTGATTGGGGACTTTCTTTTTACTTTTACCATCAGCCGCAGAAGATTTTTGATCGTGGTTTAAGGCATGAAGTTCCAACACTGATTTCACATCTCGTAGATCAATAAAACGATCAATTTTACCATCACTATCGCAGGTAATATCCGCTAGAATACCGCGTTGTTGGGGTTCTTCATCCAGACGATGAATGGGCATGATCGGAAAAAGTTGATTTAATGACCAGGTTTCAGGAGCCGATTGGAAAACAGAAAGATTAATATAGTAAATAGAAGCCATAATCTTTTCCAGATCTTCAAAATCATCCGGAACATAGTCTAGATTACGAATGATTTCTAGAATTTTCTGACAACAGGCCCAATAGAGTTTTTCGACTCTAGCTCTTTCCGTTAAACTTAAATAACCAAAGTTAAATAAACTGGCCGCTTCTTCCTTAAATTGCACAGCATCATGGTAGGCTTCTTGATAATTTTTAGAGGTAATGGATTGGTAGGTTTCCCAAAAACTTTGGAGAATGAGAGCTTCTTTTTTTTCGATCGCTTTGGGTTCACTGGGGGGAATATCGTTAGTCCCTAGCACGTCAAAAATTAAGACCGATTGATGGGCCGCGATTGCCCGACCGCTTTCACTCACCAGGGTCGGAACTGGAATTGCAGCTTGGTCACAGGCTTCTTGAATGGCGGCCACAATATCATTGGCATAATTCTGCATATTGTAGTTTTTAGAAGCCACAAAATTGGTATTGGAACCGTCGTAGTCGATCGCCAATCCCCCACCCACATTGAGATAGCGCATTTTGGCTCCTAGTTTGACCAGTTGCACATAGATCTGGCTGGCTTCACGCATCGCTTCTTTAATCAACGTAATGTTAGAAATTTGGGAACCGAGATGAAAATGCAACATTTTTAGGCAATCCAGGCGATCGCAGGCTTCCAGACGATTGACCACCTCTAGAATTTCTGGTATGGTTAAGCCAAATTTGGGACGATTTCGCAGCGATCGCTTAGACGAGTGATGATTTCCTCCCCGATCTTGGGCACTGTCTTTTGTGCTTAATTTAGCCCGAATCCCCAGAATGGGTTTAATGTTAAGTTGCTGACTAATACAAAGAATGCGTTCTAGTTCCTGTAGCTGATCAATGACAATGATGGGTTTATGACCTAAGCGTTTGGCTAACAGAGCCGTTTCTAAATATTCTCGATCCTTGTAGCCATTACAGATAATTAAACTTTTAGGGGATTTTTCATTGCGCTCTAGTTGGGGTGGCAGGGTGGCCAGGGCAATCATTAATTCAGGCTTGGAACCCGCTTCTAGACCAAAATGGTAGGGCTGACCATAATGTACCAGAGCCTCGACAATATGACGCTGTTGATTACATTTGATCGGATAAACTCCCTGATAGATGCCATCGTATTTATAACGGGCGATCGCCTTAGCAAAGCAAGCATTTAAACGTTCAATTCGATCCGCCAGAATATCGGAAAAACGCAGTAATAACGGTAATTCTAGTTTGCGTTTACGGAGAGATTCTACCAATTCTAAGAGGTCTAGGGAACCACCGCGATCGCCATGGGGAGAAACGGTAATATGGCCCACTGCATTAATGGAAAAGTAGGGATGTCCCCAACCCTGAATACGATAGAGATTTTCACTTTCCTCAATGCTCCAAGCCGAAACTGCCTTTTTAGACTTTTTTTCAACTTTTTTCTCTTCCGGCTGAACGTCTAAACCCATAATCTGTTTCCTAGACTAATTGACCATCTTTCTATCCTAGAGCCTGACGGTTAAGGTTTCTTTAGGCTGCAATTCACAGGATTGTCTCTGGATCAATGCCCAAGGCCTTTAATTGTTCTGCTAGGCGATCGGCCCGCTGTCGTTCTTGTTCAGTATTTTGCCGTTCTCGCTCAATCTGTTCGGCTCCCCACAGCAAGAGATTACCCTCGCTATCCCACCACCGT
>JAYKIP010000327.1:0-2650 GCA_035286205.1 Merismopediaceae cyanobacterium | reverse complement strand
TGGGCTAACGCTAAACCAAGGGCCGTTTCCCCCTCCTGAACAAAATGGGGATTGGCTCCTGACTGGAGGAGTTGCCGGGCAATGGCGGTGTGATGGTGCAAGATAGCGAGAAAAAGGGGGGTATCGCCCAGATGGTTGGCTAAATTCACCGTTGCCTTTGCCTGGAGTAAAACCGTTGTTACATCCTCCACCCCCTCTAAACAAGCCAGATGCAGAGCGGTATCGCCATTTTCTTCTGTACAGTCAACGGGCCAACCGGCGGCCAGAAAGTCTTGAATGATGGCTGTTTGCCCTTCACTGGCCGCTGTAAACCAGGCGTCTGGGGTGAGGGGGACTTGATGCTTTTGGAGGCATTGTAAAAGTTGGCGATCGCCCTGTCGAGCCGCAAGAGTCAGAGAAGTTTCGCCTTGGATGGCTTGCTGGGGATTGGCCCCGGCCGCTAACAGTAACTCGATAACGGGGTAATGCTTTTTTTGGATGGCTAGGCCCAGAGCAGTATCTCCCCCTTGATCCCTTCGGTTCACCTGGGCCCCGGATTGGAGTAACAGAGTAGCGATCGCCGGGTGTCCCTGATAGGCCGCAATCATCAAGGGAGTTGTGCCATCATCATTCACCTGTTCAATATCGGCTCCCTGCTCCAGGAGGACTTGGGTGATTTCTGCCTGCTGATGGGCAATGGCTAACATTAAAGGGGTGATGCCATGGGGTTGCCGGGCCTGATTCACTTCCGCTCCGGCGGTTAACAGATCACTGACGATAAGGCGATCGCCGGCTACGACCGCGACCATCAAGGCACTGGTGTCCTGGGCATCCCGACTATCTACCGGTATCCCCTGGGCCAGGAGACGAAGAACTGCCGCCCGGTTTCCTTGACGAACAGCCTCCAATAACACCTGGACAGCCATCTTATTTTTTCGGAGACAACAACATCATCATATTGCGGCCTTCTTTTTTCGGAGCTTGCTGGATTTCAGCCACTTCCTGAAGGTCAATGGCCATGCGTTTCAGCAAATCTTCCGCTAGATGAGAATGTTGGATTTCCCGTCCTCGGAATGTAATGGTAGCTTTAACTTTATCGCCCGATTTCAAAAAACGGTGAGCCTGATTAATGCGTACTTGATAGTCATGTTCATCAATCTTGTAGCGCATCTTGACTTCTTTGACATCAACGGTATGCTGTTTCTTTTTCGCTTCCCGGGCCTTCTTTTCCTGCTCAAATTTGTATTTGCCGTAGTCCATAATACGACAGACAGGCGGTTCAGCAGTTTCACTGACTAGCACTAAGTCCAGTTCCTGTTCCTCGGCCAATTTTAAGGCCGCATCAGGAGTGAGAATGCCAAGCTGGGAACCATCGCTGTCAATGACCCGAATTTCGGGAAAGCGGATTCTTTCGTTAATTTTGGGTAAATCGCGCTGAGGGCGTTTTTTATCAATCACAGGGTTATGTTTGTTAGTAAGGACTCGAAGTAGTAATAAAGGACTAAAAGTGAGGTTAGAGGCTCTTTGGCCATTTTACCCATTCTTTCAGAAATTCGGCCGTAATTTTTTTAATTTTTTTAAAGTTGGCCGAGGGGAATCGGCGACAAGGTGGGTTTTCAGGATGAGGAGCCTGGGGTCAGGCGTTGTTTGAGGTGACGCACATATCCTTCCGTATCCGCCAGAAATTTGCGAGGGAAGGGGGAACCGCGATAGAGTTGCGGCAGTAGGGTCTTGGCTTTACCCTGGCAGTGAAGTAAATGAACGCGATCGCCGGGAAGATCTGGATTCTGAGGAAAAAAATAGGGAATATTGTGAATAAACTCTAAGCGTTTAATGCCGTTGTGGATTTGGTATTGTGGATTTTCGTAATTCCCGGACACATTAATATTGTGATCAAAAACATGGCCCTGATAGCGCTTGGCTAGGTTCAGAATCTCCGATTGATGGGCTTCCCAAAAAAAGTAAAGGGTCGTCATATCGCAAATGCCCCCAGGTTTTTGATTTTGACAATGCCAATGCCATTTTTCTTGATAGCGCGTTAATGTTGCACCGGGGGAAAAACTATCGAGGCAAAATTGACAAAAATCCCCTAGACTTTCCCTTGTCCAATAGCTAACATGGGCAGAAGCACTCCAAATAAAGGGTTGGGTAGATTGTTGGGGAATGGATAAAGCACAATAGCCGTTAAAATGATGATAGGTTTGGTTAATCTCCTCTAGAGAGCTATACAATAACGCATCGGAATCGAGGTATAAAACCGCCGGCAGGTTATTTTGTTGCAGATAGTTAAATAAATAAAACCAGCGTAGCCAGCAAAATAACTCAAATTCCCTGGGGTTCGTGGAAAGATGTTGATAATTGGCTCTAAATTGTCGGATTGGATCACTCTCTAAGTCCATTAATGAAGTTGTCTTGATTCCTCGCCAGGATTGACCGTTACCGAGTAAATTAATGGGGCGATCGGGATTTGTTGCCTGGGCTTGATAGAGGGCATAGGGTAAATACCAACTATTGCCCTGATGAATAAAAATAATTTGAGTCTCAGGATGAAACATATTTGTTATACCTTGAAATAGAATTAATAATCATTGCGGGTTTGCAAATTTAAAAATTGAGTAAACTCCGGTTTAAAGAGTAATTTAATGACCCCGGTGGGGCCATTACGATGTTT
>JAYKIP010000326.1:0-4341 GCA_035286205.1 Merismopediaceae cyanobacterium | reverse complement strand
CCTTGATTGCCAATAAAAACGGTTATTTTACGAATGTCTAAAAATCCGTCATTTTCGACAAATCCCGATCCTATTGGCCCAAAATTTTTGACTTTAATTTGACTCATCGTTATTTGTGTTAGGGCGATCGCCGATTATGTCGTTGAAGTGAAGGAACGCAACCAAACTATCAATAAGAATAACCCCAAGGGAGGCAACGGGCAAGACTTTCTCGGTGGTTTGAGCCAAAGAAACCCTCACCTCAATGATGATGATAAGCTCCCGCTTCCGGCTGAAAAGACATCACCGCCGGTTGTACCGTTAAACCCAGATGAATTAAAAGATCCTGCAACACCGGATCCGGGGCAAGGCGCAGATAATCCGGGCCAATTTCCACAGGTACATGGCGATTGCCGAGATGATAGGCTCCTCGTAGTAATAATAAAGAGTCTCTCGCGGTTACGGTGAGAACCGGTTCCGGCTTGGCTAACACTTGAATAATCGTGTCTTCCTCTGTCGCCAAATAATCCTGATGTTTGAGGACGGTTCCTCTCGGTAAGCGTAAAAAAATGATCTGCCCTTCTGGAGTGGTAAAGCGATGACGACTGCGACTTCTTTCCTCGGCGGTTAAGGCTAGGGTTACCAAAGACGTTGTGGGGGAAGGCGTAAAAGCCGCTAAACGAGTCGTGGCAATCAGCATCTTTTCGGGCTTCTGGAGAGTGTTGATTGATTAGGGTTTGGTGATCGGGGTTTTTAACTGGAGGATGGCCTGTTGGACTTGTTTTTTAAAGGCGGGATTCTGACGAGTGGCTTCGGTGATCGCGTTAAATTCTTTGGGGGTTAATGCGCTGTCTTTGGCAATTTTTTTGGCTTGATTGCAAAAATTAATGGCAGTCACCTGGGCTTCTTTTGGGAGTTTATTAAAGCTTTCTTTTTGATTGCAAATGATTTGGGGGGGAACGCGGCCAATTTGTTTTTGAATCTTGGCGTAGGCGATTTTACGCTCCTTTTCGATCGCCAGAATGGCCTTAGCGTAGTTCTGAATTTGTTTTTGACTGAAGTTGGGAGTCGCGACCTGGCTGAGGGCCCCAGGCATAAAGGCTAAAAAAGGCATTGGCTTGCCCACCTGGGGAACGCCACCGAGAATCCCCATGACAGCGATGGCATTAATCATCAAAAAACGACTCAGAATTTTATTCAAGTCAGTTAGCGAAAAAGAACTTGTCATCATGGGCGGATATTCGCCAGGGCTAAAAGGCAATGATTAAGGGGTCTGCCGTCGAACGGAAATCCCAGGGGTGGCATTCTTCCTTGTTTGAATTATTTTTTTAGGGATAAGTTCCGAGGAAGGGGGTCATCGGGATTTATCCTGGGAGGTATTCAGTTGTTTCAAGGCGAGTTTCATCCATGGTCGAGGCAGATCCCAGGGCCACAACGGCAGCGACGGGGACGGAGGACAATCCTTCTTTTCGCCATCTTTCGGTGCTGTTAACGGAAATTTTGGAGGGGTTAGCGGTGCAACCCCAGGGGCATTATTTAGACGCAACCCTAGGGGCGGGGGGTCACAGTTTCGCGCTGTTAACTCAGTTTCCGACGATTCAACTGACGGGGATTGACCGGGATGCCCAGGCGATCGCCGCCGCTCGTCAACGATTATCGCCCTTTGCGGAACGAATAACCTTGTGGCAAGGCAATTATCAGGATTTTCCGGGGGAATCTAACCAATTTGACGGAATGATTGCGGATTTAGGGGTGAGTTCTCCCCAGTTGGATCAAGCCGAGCGGGGGTTCAGTTTTCGCCATACGGCTCCTTTGGATATGCGGATGGATCAATCCCAGGAGCTATCAGCCCAGGAGATTATTAACCATTGGTCAGAAAAGGATTTAGCCAACCTCTTTTTTGAGTATGGAGAGGAGCGGTTATCGCGGCGGTTGGCCCGGCAAATTGTGCAACAACGTCCCTTTTCCACCACCACTGATTTAGCGGAGGCGATCGCCCGGTCTGTCCCGGCAAAATATCGCTACGGTCGGATTCATCCCGCCACTAGGGTTTTTCAAGCTCTCCGCATTGCCGTTAATGATGAATTAGGATCTTTAATGCAATTTTTGGAACGCGCCCCCCAATGGCTAAAACCCCAGGGACACATCGGTATTATTAGTTTTCATAGTTTGGAAGACCGTCTGGTAAAACATCATTTTCGGGAATCCGCTTGCCTGAAAGTTTTGACCAAAAAACCGATCCTCCCCTCAGAATGGGAGCAATCCCAGAACCCCAGGGCGCGATCAGCCAAATTACGCTGGGCAGAAAAGCTGGCTATACTCAGTCTCACTCGAAACCCGTCGTTTTTTGATTGCTGAAGGAGATCCCCCTGAATCCCCCTTAAAAAGGGGGACTTGTCCCTGGAAAGTATCTAAAAAACCCAGTTCCTAAGATTGAGGGGGTTTAGTTAAGCCAGCCTTAATCCCAAACGGAATCCGTTACCTTGGGCGGCGGCACAAAACTCACCCGTTGTTGTAACTGCGTATTGAGCCACTGTTGAAATAATTCATTGCGTAACCGTTGACGCAGAGGTTCATCCAACTGACTCGCCAGGTATTTTTCCAGACGAATAATCACCCACCATTCGCCAATTTGGGTTGGGGGACAGAGTTTTCCGACGGGCGAGGTGCTTAACAGTTGGGTAATGCGGGGATGGGGCACATTTAACTCCACCGGGCCAATTAATCCCCCCGTTTGGGCTTCGCTCCCCTCGGAATATTGACGAGCTAAATCCGCAAAGGTGCTTTCCCCTTCTTGAATGCGGAAAAAGAGTTCCTGGGCGATGCCCGGTTCTTTGGTGCGAATCAGGGAATAAACCACCCGGTCTAACCGGTTTTTGGATTCGAGGAAGTAGGATTCTAATTTATCGTTCCAGGTCTCCTGACGGAATTTTTCCAGTTTTAATTCCCGCAGTACCGATTGGGTAAATTGGCTTTCGGTCATGCCCGATTGGGTTAGCCATGCCTGAAATTGTTCCGGGGTGGTGATTTGTAATTGTTGAAAAAAACGCTCTTTGGCCTGCTGTTCTTCTTCGGGACTACAGGCAATGGCGGCGATCGCCTGATCGAGGAGAATTTCTTTGGCCAACTGAGGCAGAAGTTGATATTGGGCTAACAGGGGATAGAGTTCCTGTTCGGAAAAGGTATGATCATCAATCTTTAACCATTTAGCGTCCATGGAAAATGCCTAGGGAAGTTTACTTTTACCCAATTCCTGGGAACGACGACAGGCGGATTTAACGGCTTCAATCAGGGCCGATCGCAGATTCATTTTTTCGAGGACAGCGACCCCGGCAATGGTCGTACCACCGGGACTGGTTACCCGGTCTTTTAATTCCGCCGGATGTAATTCCCTCTGTTGGATCAATTGCGCTGTCCCTAAGACGGTCTGAACCGCCAACTGCCGGGCGATCGCCCTGGGTAATCCGGAAGCAACACCGCCATCACTCAAGGCTTCTACCATCATTGCCACGTAGGCCGGCCCCGATCCCGATAGTCCCGTCACCGCATCCATCAGGGCTTCTGGGACTTCCACCACTTGACCCACCGCCGTAAAGATAGATTTGGCCAAACTCAGATGAAAGGCATCTACTAATTTCCCCACAGCGATCGCGGTGATCCCGGCCCCCACAATAGCAGGAGTATTGGGCATCGCCCGGACAATGGGATGTTCCGGAAAACAAGCATCCAGATGGCGAATGGGAATACCGGCCAACACCGAAATCACTAAGGGTTTTTGGGGATTACCCGCTAACCCCGCCGCTACTTGATCCAAGACCTGGGGTTTAATCGCCAGTAACAGGATTTCCGTAGCATTAGCCGCCTCCTGATTATCCCCAGTCACCTGCACTCCATAGGTTTGTTGTAGGAGATCCCGCCGTTGAGCCTGGGGCGTACTGACTAAAATCCTGTCTGGAGGATAAAGTTTTTGCTGAAGCAAACGGGAAAGAATCGCCTCGGCCATCTCCCCGCCGCCGATAATACCAAGTTGAATGGACACCGCCAAAACCAATAAACATGAGTATCTAGGATTGACTGAGCCATGGCGTTAACCCATCGGCAACCCTAGTCACGGCCATTATAGGTCACAAAAGCCATCCTGTTAGGATAGGGTTTCAAGGTACTAAGGGGCGATCACTAAAAAAATCTCCAGGGCCACAGGCTTGCCGAAGAATAACATCGTTGACTTCTCCACTTTTTGAAAAAGATGGATTCTAAGCGGATGTTGCTACGCAGTCTAAAGACGTACTTCGCAACGCTTCATTGGTTATCCAATGTTGGCGCAGTCAAAAACGCCCTAAAGCCCTCGGTCAAATAAGTCTA
>JAYKIP010000325.1:0-8130 GCA_035286205.1 Merismopediaceae cyanobacterium | reverse complement strand
AGTTGAACATCGTCAACGAGTTCATAAAAGTTTGCGAGATACCCCCTCTCTAAAAAATTACCTAGAAATGGCTATTCAATCCGCTTATCCTGATGCTAGAAAAGTCGCGATTAAAGAAGGAAAATTGGCAAAATTTGGGGTTCAGATTCCCGCTGAAATGGCTTACCCTGTGACTTGTCCGTTTACCCTAGAACAACTCTTAGACGAGGATTTTATCGGACTATAAATGGGAATTAGTTTAGTAAAATTGACGTAAAGACTTCACGGCGATCGCCAACCAAGAAAAAATCATCCATAACGCGATCGCCCCTAACTTCAACTACTTCGGTTTAGGTATGACAGACGCAACAGAAATATGAAAAGAGTCAGGACGATCATCCAGTTCAAAACCTGTAATTAATCGGTTATAGTCTGCAAACAAGGTTAATTTTCTTTCAATCAACTCTTCAATCAAAATTCGAGTATCCTTGGTAAACTCAGGGTCGTGCTTGTTGCAAAACGTCTTGATCGTCATTTCTAACATTTTTTGGCGTTCATTTTCAGGAACTATCGCTATATTCCAACTTATAATTGCTAGACGAAACAGAGCTTCTCGTCGTTGATGAGTGTTCACCTTATCTAAAAAAGGTTTAACAAATTCGATTAATACTTCAGACATTTTTTCATAACCCTCTGGATTCTCAGCAAATGTCATTCCCGGCTCACCCAAACCGTTTTCAATCATAGTATTTTTTAATCGCTCAAAAGATTCTTTATTTCTTTTCTTAAGATTTTCTTGAGCAATTAGTTCACGGAAACCTTTAGATTTTCTAGCCATAGCAATTCTAAAAATATTTTAGTGAGAACATTACTTCTACAATCTGTTCCTAAAGCCCAAACGCAGATAGCAAAGCATAGACCGATTCTATCACTTAATCGGGCCCCCAAACAACAACATATCTTAAGTTTTGTTAAACTCACCCAAACAGCCATCCCTTTTGAAGGGTGATTTAGGGGGATCACCCTAGTAGCTCCAAAAATGATAGGTTTCGAGTTAGGCGGGGTTTATTGGCTTATTTTTGTCCTCCATGACCCTATTCTGCCTTATTTTCTTGCCGTTAGGGGATGAAATTCGTTAACCCGTCAAGCCACGAGTCCACTCTGAAGACACCCGCTTGGAGAAAAGACAATCAGTGCAACTGGATTCTGAAGAAATACTTAATTTTATCAAGATAGAGAAAAATACTTTCTACAATAAAGCCAAGGAAATCTCATTTCCTGTATGGTTAGAGGTATCTATATGTTGAAAAAAGCCTTATTTCCCGGTAAATATATCCAAGGTGTCGGTGCTATTCAAGAATTACCCACCTTAATTAAACTTTTTGGCCAACGGGGTCTTATTCTGGCCTCTCCTAGCACCTGTCGAAAAACCCTGCCAGAGTCTAGCTTCGATTTAACCGCCGAGGGGATTCTCATCGAGGAATTTACAGGGGAATGTTGCGAAAGAGAACTGTCTCGCTTATCGGCTATTCTTCAATCTCAAAACGTGGATGTGGTCGTGGGGATGGGAGGTGGAAAAACCATTGATACGGCCAAAATTGTGGCCGATCGCGCTAATCTTCCTGTCATTATTATTCCCACCATTGCTTCAACCGATGCCCCTTGTAGTGGGTGTGCTGTTCTTTATTCGGAGGAGGGGGTTTTTGATTCCGTTTATTACCAAAAATTAAACCCCGCGATCGTGTTAGTAGATACCCAAATTATTGCTAACGCGCCGGTGCGTTTTTTGGTAGCAGGTATGGGAGACGCACTTTCCACTTGGTTTGAAGCCCGATCCTGTGGCCAAACCCATTCCATGAATGCTGGCGGCGGTTTAGATACCCTAGCCGGTTTGCATTTAGCTCGACTGTGTTATGACACCTTAATGCAGTATGGAGTAATGGCAAAAATTGAAGCCGAACAGCATATTGTTACCTCGGCGGTGGAACATATTATTGAAGCGAATATTTTGCTCAGTGGATTAGGCTTTGAAAGTGGTGGTTTAGCCACCGCCCATTCGGTTCACAATGGCTTGACTGCTCTGCCGGAAACCCATGCTTTTTACCATGGAGAAAAAGTTGCGTTTGGGGTTTTGACGGGGCTACAACTCACGGACGCGCCACCAGCCGAATCGGAGCAGGTGTATGAGTTTTGCGAAAAAGTTGGCTTACCAACAACCTTTGGCGATCTGGGTTTAGTCAATCCCACTTCGGAACAGTTAATGCTCGTTGCCGAAAAAGCTTGTCTGCCTGGGGAAGGAATTCATCATGAAGCGGGTCAAATTATCCCCCATCAGGTGATGGAAGCGATGTTGGCGGCTAATGCGATCGGGGAATACCGGAAAAAATCGCGCTAAGCGATCGCCCCCTGCCCATCAAAAAAGGGGTTTAGCTCCCGATCTTGAGAAACCAAACCCCTACCCCAACTTAAACCCGTTTTCACTAAACGAGAGTGTATTAATCTAGTCGCGGCTATTGATCGCAATCAGTAACCGTAAAATGAAGACAAACAGGTTGATATAAGTTAAGTACATGGAGAGGGCGGCGGAGAGATACTGCCGGTCATTGTAGGTACGGGGCAGAATAAAGAAATCCACCACCGAGCAACCGGCAAACAACACCACACCAATCCCCGAAATGGCAATTTCTAGGAAACTAGGAGTGAAAACACCAAAGAAAGAAAGCACCACCTGGATGAGAATAACGACAAACAGGGCAATCAATCCCAGTTGTACCGTTTGGGCTAGGGCGAGACCGTCTTTTTCCCCTAGATTAGAGCCAATGCTACGGGCCAGAATAAAGGTAATACCACACCCCAGGGCCGCAATTCCTACCCCCTGAAGACCCACCCCGGCGGTTCCCAAGGCCACAAAGACAATACCACTAAGGGTATAACCAGAAAGAAGGCTGTAAAGGGCCAGCAGAGGTAAAGCCGTGCCATTGTTACCGTTTTCGGCCACATTCCGGGCAACGAAAAACAGGACTAGCTCGGCAATGATCGCCACAAAAAAAGTGGGCATAAACAACCCAGGATTCGTTTGCAGTACCCCTAGGCCGCCATAGGTTCCCACTGCGGTTAGCACTAAGCCACCACCGAGGTAGGGAAGGGCATTTTTAATGACATTGGGGCCGACTAAGCCTTGATAACGGGCTTCTTGCATGGCCTGCCGAAAATTACTGGTGTTGCTCATAGAGACTTGCTCCAGAAAAAAGATTGAAAAGAAAATTTGTAGGCTACTTGTTTTATAACGAATAAATGGGTCATCTTGCTAGGGAGAATTACCGTAATGCTTTTCTGCTTCCCCCTGAGTCTCGCCCCGGAAACGAGAACCCGGCTTGCTCACCACTTCAGACCTTGGCAAAGAAAACCCCTGTCAATTACCATATAGTCAATCAACAAAGAGGTCTTATGTTGTTTCGTCCACTTTTTGATCCCGAAACGAGTACCTATACCTACCTCATTGGCGATCGCCAGACGGGGGAAGCGGTGTTAGTGGATACGGTGCTAGAGCAGGGGGAACGGGATAGAAAGTTACTACAGGAATTGGGTCTGCAATTGCGCTACTGTTTGGAAACCCATGTCCACGCCGATCATATTACCGGGGCGGGTCAATTACGGGAGTTAACCGGCTGTCAAACGATCGTTCCCCAAGGAGCGGCGGTTCCCTGTGCTGACCGGCATTTAGGGGCGGGAGAAGTGCTATCTATTGGGGCTATTCCCATTCAGGCGATCGCCACCCAGGGTCATACCGACAGTCATCTGGCCTATTTAGTCCATCAAACCCATTTGTTGACCGGGGATTCCCTCTTGATCCGGGGTTGTGGTCGGACGGATTTTCAAAGTGGAGATGCCGGGGACTTATACGATGCGGTAACTCAAAATTTGTTTACCTTACCGGATGAGACCCTGGTGTATCCTGGCCATGACTATCGCGGCCAAACGGTTTCTACCATTGGCGAAGAAAAACGCTGGAATCCTCGGTTTGCGGGGCGTAGTCGGTCGGAATTTATCGCGTTAATGGCCAGTTTAAATTTGCCCGATCCGAAAAAAATGAGTGAAGCGGTACCGGCTAATCTGGTATGCGGCAAGGTTTCAGGTCAATAAGGTTCTCCATCCAAGGCGATAAAACCCGATGTTATTAACACTTTTTGGTTATTTGTTGGCTGGCTGTATTGGGGTCAGTCTCGGTTTATTGGGCGGTGGGGGTTCGGTGTTGGCGGTTCCTGTCCTGGTCTATGTGATGCAAGTGGCCCCCAAATCGGCGATCGCCATGACCTTAGTGATTGTTGGCACAGTGAGCCTGGTCGGGGTGATTCCCCATTGGCGTAGGGGCAATGTGAACTGGCGCAAAGCCTTGATTTTTGGCTCTGCAACGATGGTTGGGGCCTTTGCCGGGGCGAAAATTGCCAATTTGCCTTTTGTGACGGGAGCCATGCAATTACTGTTATTTGCGGTCATGATGATGGTGGCGGCCATTTTGATGATTCGTAAAACCCAACGATCGCAATCGTCCCAAGCGCCGGAAGCAAAAGCGATGAATCCAGAAGCGATGAATCCAGAACCATTAGATAGCGAAAATTATCTCTATAACGAGCCAGTCTGTCGCTATTGTTGGCTCTGGTTATTAACGGAAGGATTAGGCATTGGGATTCTCACCGGTTTAGTGGGGGTAGGGGGAGGATTTGCCATTGTTCCCGCCCTGGTGTTGTTGGGGAAAGTGCCTATGAAAGAGGCGATCGGTACGTCTTTATTGATTATCAGTTTTAATTCAGTTGCGGGATTTTTGGGCTATTGGGGTAAAGTCGAATTAGATTGGCATTTGATGGTTTCTTTCACCTTCATTGCGGCGATCGGGACTTTAATGGGAACCCATCTTTCCCATCGCATTGATGCCAAACATCTCCAAAAAGGCTTTGGTTATTTTCTGATGGCGGTCGCCAGTTTTATCCTGTTCCAACAGCGTCATACCTTCACTTCCTTTTCCAGTTATCACAGTCACGCTTTTCCCCCTTTGCAAGCTTCATCTGACGGTTATTCTCTATCCACCGCTCCCCTTAAAACCCCTGGGAAGTAACAAAGCCAGACTGTTTGAGCTTATCTTTAAACGAACACGGAGGGATTTGAACCCCCGACCCTCAGGACCGGAACCTGATGCTCTATCCACTGAGCTACGTGTCCAGATACTTTCCTACAATAGCACTTCTTCCGGCGAATGGGACAAAAACTTCGCGCCTCGCTCCCGTAAACTCTGTTGCAGTTCGGGAGTCATGCCCGGATTGTCCCCAAATAGGGCAGAGGTGACGATCGCCCCACTCAAATTGGTTTGCTGAAGATTGGCTTCCGTGAGATTAGCCCCCGTTAAATCGGCTCCAATCAGATTGGCTAGGGCTAAACTGCTTTTACGAAAATTCGCTTGATGGAGTTGGGCATTTTCCAGATAAACACCACTGAGATCCGCCCCGGAAAAATTGGCTCCCCTTAAATCGGCTTCACTGAAATCTGTGTCGGTAAGAATGGCTCCGCGAAAATTGCAGTGGCAGAGTTGTCCCTGACTAAAATCTTCCCCGCTCAGATTTGTTCCCAGGAAATTGCCCCCCGCTAAATCCACCTTGGGGTCTAACCCGGCTAATCCACACAGGTCAGCCCAGTCGGTTAACGGACTCTCATACATGGTTTCCAGGCGATCGCCGAGACCCTTCCAAATTTCAGGAGCCACTCCTTTGCCACGCCGGGGAAATAAATCATCCCAATGGTCTAAATGTCCCAAAGACAACTGCAACCAACTCACCGCCGGGCTTAAAGAATGCTCACAGAGGAAGTGGGCCAAAACGCGGTCGAGGAGAGCGTGCTTATTGGGACTTAAATCATGTCGCCACAGTCCTTCGGCGGTTGTTATCCCTAAATCTGCCGGTCGCACCAGCAACAACGCGGTTACATGGGCCGGTTGGGGATGGGACGGTAAGGTGCCTAGGGCGATCGTGTGGGTGACGGCTTTTAACGAGCCTTGGCCGGGTAACGGGGTAAACTGCCACAGAAAACTTTGTTCCGGAGCCGTCAGGGTTTTTGTCTGGAGCGTTGCCTGAAAAGCCGGATTAACCACATCCCAGACCGGTTCAAAGGGACTATCCTTAACCATTAACTTAAAACGAGCCGAGCGCAAGGTAAATTTAACCCGTCCCGCCAGCAGATTCAAGGTTTGCTCATGGCAACTTAGGGTGAGGAGTACCTGAAACGAGTCGGAATCGGGTAGCGGCACTGCTCCTAGGTTAATTAAGGCACAATCAGGATAGGGATTTTGGATTTCAAGGAGGTGAACTTCGCGCATAGGGTTAGGAGCAGTAATAAGGCAAAACCGGCTAGACCGTCTTAAACCAGTCTAAAGGGGTTAGCTTAATTTTTAACCGGGATGGGGGCCTTTCTCTCCGGTCTTGTCTTTTAGGAGCGGCCATCTCTCCCTTGTGGGAAAAATGAATATGTGTATAATACTGTTACAGAAATGAGGGGATTCCTCAACTTTTTTCCCTAGCTCA
Organism: Merismopediaceae cyanobacterium; assembly: GCA_035286205.1. GTDB lineage: Bacteria > Cyanobacteriota > Cyanobacteriia > Cyanobacteriales > Microcystaceae > Woronichinia. The sequence continues at coordinate 1,582 of JAYKIP010000325.1, read as the reverse complement.
ACAGTAATGGATCTGCTCACCCAAGATAAACCGCTTGCTGCTGTCTTCCGTCGTTTGGGCAGTGAGTCTTTTCCGCCCGTCATTGAAACCTTTGAACGCAGTAAGACCATCTTTTTTCCAGGGGATCCGGCGGAACGGGTCTATTTTCTGCTCAAGGGGGCGGTCAAGCTGTCACGGGTCTATGAAGCCGGGGAGGAAATTACAGTGGCACTGTTGCGCGAAAATAGTGTCTTTGGGGTTTTATCCTTAATTACGGGGCAACGGTCAGACCGCTTTTACCATGCTGTCGCGTTTACCCCAGTGGAATTATTATCCGCTCCCATTGACCAGGTGGAGTTAGCCCTCAAGGAACATCCGGATCTGGCGATGTTAATGCTTCAGGGGTTATCCTCTCGGATTTTGCAAACGGAGATGATGATTGAAACCCTGGCCCACCGGGATATGGGGTCTCGTTTAGTTAGTTTCTTGTTGATTCTGTGCCGCGATTTTGGGGTGCCCACCAGTGACGGGATTCGGATTGATTTAAAACTGTCCCATCAGGCGATCGCCGAAGCCATTGGTTCCACGCGAGTTACGGTGACCCGGTTATTGGGGGATTTACGCGAATCCCAGATGATTTCCATTGTCAAGAAAAAAATTACTGTCCACAACCCGGTCGCCCTGGGCCAACAATTTGCCTAATTTGTTCACCGTAAACTAGTAACCTGTGTATGACCAGTGCCTATATTTTAGTGGCGGCGGTGTTGATCCTGGGGGGAATTATTGCCGCCCTGGGAGACAAATTAGGGAGTAAAGTCGGCAAAGCGAAACTGCGTCTGTTTAATCTCCGGCCCAGGGAAACGGCGGTGGTTTTAACGGTGATTACGGGAATTTTGATTTCTGCTTCGACCCTGGGGATTTTATTTACCTTTAGTAAATCGTTACGGGAAGGCGTTTTTAAGTTAGATGATATTCTCAAACAGTTACGCACTGCCCAATCGGATTTAGAAAAAGCGACCGAAGAAAAAGGGGTTATTGAAAAGCAACTGCAAGAAACGAAACGCAAGCAAACGGAGGTACAAAAGCGCAGTCGAGAAATTGATGACAATTATAATCGAGCATTAAAAAAATTACGGTCTGTTTCCATTGAATCGAAAAAGCTCCAGACCGATGTGCAAATGCTTCTCAAGGAGCGACAACAATTAGCGACTCAAAAACAATTACTACTAGGGCAAATGAGTCAGTTACAAGCCCAGGTGAGATTACGAGACGATGAACTGAATAAACGTCAACAAAAAATTGCTGAACAGGACAGAATTTTATCCCAGGGTCAACAGCAACTGGCCCGCAGTCAAGAACTCTTAGCCCAACGCCAACAGCAATTACAAGTTCTAGCTCAACGGTATCAAACCCTAGAGGCTCAACGTCAGCAATTACAGGCCGATATTAATCAACGGGATACTCGCATTAATGAACTTGACCAGGCGATCGCCCGCAAGGATCAAGACATTCGCGCCAGGGAAGGCAAACTGAAGGATTTGGAGGGGCAACTCGCTTACCTGAATCGTGAGGTGCAGGTCTTAGAACAATATTATCAAAACTA
>JAYKIP010000324.1:0-12969 GCA_035286205.1 Merismopediaceae cyanobacterium | reverse complement strand
CTGTGCGTCTAAAACTGAAATCTGTTTAACCCTGTCAACACACCTCTTTATCTTACTCCCCATGCTTTCCTTCCGTATTCAAAACGATAGCGATATTCCCGCTTCTAAACAGTTATTTGACCAAATTCGCTTTGCGATCGCCTCCCGGCAATATTCCCCTGGCCATCGTCTGCCCAGTACCCGACAACTGGCAATGATTACCGGACTCCACCGCAACACCGTTAGCAAAGTCTATCAACAATTAGAAGAAGCGGGTCTCGTGGAATCCATTGCCGGATCGGGAATTTACGTCAAAGCCCAACGCACCGAAAGCGGCATTTACCCCGATGCTCCGATTTTCCAAGCCTATCCCCAGGCCAGCCAAACCATTCAAAAAACCGTAGATGAACTGTTGAGCCAAGGACTGAATCTATCCCAGGCCAAAGATTTATTTTTGGCCATGATTGATTGGCGATTGCGCTGTACTGCCCAGGTGTTGGTCACCGTTCCCCTAGGTGATTTGGGAGCCGGGGAATTGATGCTTCAGGAACTGGAACAAGCCCTCGAAATACCGGTGCAGTTAGTGCCGATGGAGGAATTAGCCCGAACCTTAGCCGAAACCCAATCGGGAAGTGTGGTCACCAGTCGTTATTTCATTGCGGAAGCGGAAACCTTGGCGGCTCCCTACGGTGTGCGGGTAATTCCCATTGATATTTATGATTACAGCCAGGAACTTGCCCTGATTAAACAGTTACCAAAGGAAACGTCCTTAGGGGTTGTCAGTGTTAGTCCTGGGATTCTCGGCATTGCCGAAATTCTCATTCATAGTCTGCGGGGAGATGACCTGTTAATGAAGATGGCCCTGGCAGGGGATAGCCAAAAGTTACGGGTTTTAGTCCGCACCGTTCGCACAATTATGACCGATCCCGCAAGTCATCCCATTGTGTTGAAGGCGATCGCCCGTGAACGGGATGAATTAATTTGGGTACCGGAAGTTATCTGTAGTCAACCCTACATTGGCGAGAAGTCTATTAATACCCTCAAACGGGAATTGGGGCTGGGTCAGGAAGTAGCCGTCTAACGGGGGAGGATTAAGGTTACGGAGGAGGATTAAGGTTTTAGAAAAGCCCTAGGCTAATCTACTCAGACAAAAGGCTCGGTTAACTGCTAAACTGTGCCTAATTTGTCGTGTTTTGCAGTGCATCTTGCCTTTGGCCCATGAAGCGATCGCCTTTTCTCCCCACCTGGACTATGCTCCAACCCCTCAAAGAAACCCTCAAGCAAGGTTTGCTGGTTGCAAAAACCGGGGGAATTTGGGCCATTCCACTCCTGTCGGTTGTTTCTGTGCCGTTGGCTCTTGCCTATTGGGCGAATCAACCCCAGCAATCTTCCTTCACTTCCAAAAATTCTTCGGCGATCGCCACCCTGGACTCCACCTCAGAAAAGACCCATGGGCAAACCGCTCCTTTACCGCCCCTCAGTCAACTGCCTGACCCTACTCCCGCCTCTCCTGAACTCCGGCAACCGGTGGTCTTAAAATCCCAAGCCCCAACCCCTACCAAGGCGACAACACCGGCTAACCCGACGAATCAGACTCCCCTCAAGGCCACAACCCTCAAAAATCCCGATCCCTTACCCACCACCCCAGCCAAGGCCAAACCGGCTCCCGGCTCCCAACCCACTGCGGCCTCCTCACCCGTCAAGCATTCCCCTAAAATAGCCAAAAAACAACCTCCGATCGCCCAACCAGCGGCCTATGTCCCGCCGCCCTTAGAAATTCGTGTGGGAGTCGTGCGAGGCGAAGCCAGTACCGTAGTAGGAACCTCCGGGCAAGCCTACCTGCAAGAACGCACCGGTAAAACCCTGTCAGTGGTGACCGCCGGTGAACGCTTAACCGTGTTACCCAATGGGGGAGTCTTATCGGTGGGCGGCCGTTCCTTACCTCCAGTCGCTTGGTTAACCCCGGCCCAGGGCAGTTTTGTTTTCGTGGGCGATCGCTGGTATCGCGGTCGGGTGTTACTGGTCTCCCAGGGAAATGAAGTGATTGCTGTCAATTACGTGGATTTAGAGCATTATTTAACCAGTGTGGTCGGCAGTGAAATGCACTCAAATGCCCCGATGGAAGCCCTCAAAGCCCAGGCGATCGCCGCTCGTTCCTATGCCCTCGTCCACATGATTCGCCCGGCCAGTGATTGGTTTGACCTAGGGGATACCCAACGGTGGCAAGTGTATAAAGGGCTGAAGAGTGAATACAATACGGGTTTTAAAGCCGTAGGCGATACCGCCGGTCAAGTATTGAGTTATAAAGGGGGGGTGGTGGAATCTCTCTATGCTTCTACCGATGCGATCGTTTCTTCCGTCCATAAAGGGCGGGGCATGAGCCAATTAGGAGCCTACGATTTAGCGAAACAGGGTTACAATTATCAACAAATTTTAAACCGTTACTATCCTGGCGTTATTTTGGCGCGGGTGATTTTACAGCAGTAAGCGATGAGTAGCGCAACTAACCGTAAAGAGAGAGTTACCCCGGCTGTTTCCCTAGCCACCGAGGAATTAGGGGAAGAAATTCTCTGTTCCCACTGTCGGCGCACAGCCACCAATGGCATTAAATGTAAGGGAATTTGTGTTGCGGATAGTGATTATTAAACCTCGTTCATTTTGGGAACTGTAATTTTTTTAGATACATTTCAGGTATAAGTCCCTCTTTTTAAGGGGGATTTAGGGGGATCGTCCTGGGGCAAGTTGCAAACAAAACTAACCCCGCCAAATCGCGTCCATCACCCGACAAACCTGCACCATTTCCGCCACATCATGGACTCGGACAATATCGGCTCCCTGGGCGATCGCCCCACAACAGGCCGCGGCGGTTCCCCACTCCCGTTTTTGAGGATCAGGTTCCTGCAAAATATGACCAATAAAACTTTTACGGGAAGGCCCCACTAATACCGGAAAACCGAGGGAACGAAAAACCGATAAATCGCGCAATAAGGCCACACTTTGTTCTGCCGTTTTGGCAAAGCCAATGCCCGGATCCAAAATAATATGTTCCGTCGGAATACCTAACGCTAAGGCTTCATCCACTTGCTCTGTCAAAAATTCACAAATTTCTTGAGTTAAATCCCCATAATCAGTGAGTTGTTGCATCGTTTTAGGAGTTCCCCGCAGGTGCATTAAAACAATCGGGACTTCTAATTCTTTGACCGTCGTTAACATCCGCTCGTCAAACGTCCCCCCCGACACATCATTCACTAAATCCGCTCCCGCCGCGATCGCCGCCCTGGCCACTTCCGACCGAGTCGTATCAATAGAAATGGGAATTTGACTGACTTGACGCAAGGCTTGAATCAGAGGAATTGTGCGGTCTAGTTCCTCAGCCAGGGAAATCATTTCTGCTCCCGGCCGCGTGGATTGTCCGCCAATATCTAAAATATCGGCCCCCGATTGAATTAAAAAATGGGCCTGTTGCATCGCCTTTTCCCGGTGATAGAATAACCCCCCATCGCTAAAACTATCGGGCGTAATATTTAAAATGCCCATAACATAGGTATGATTACCCCAGTCAAAAACCGTATCTCGGAGGGTTAAACTCATCTTGATGGAGACTCAACTTTTAAGTTACTTTTTCTTTGGGCGATTCTTTTTGCGAGATTGTTTTTGTTGCTTTTGCTTCGCTTTCTTTTGTGGATTCATGCGATATTTGGGGGCAGTCTCTTCAGAGGATGTCGGGGCTTGACTAAAGCCAAGTTCTTCCTTCTGTCGAGATGGAATGGATTGAGTCAAGAGTTTTTCGATTACTTCTAACCGAGCCTTTTCGTATTCCTCTTTATTTTCCTGAAAACAGTACCAACTGCTCATTTCTTCGATGACATCATCTACTAATTGATAACTGCTATTTTTCCGCAACTCCTCTAAGGATTCCTCTTGGGTCTGTCTAGTCAATTCGGATTCTACTTCCTGAAGATTACCAACCAACCAATCCACTAAGTCCGCATCAAATAACGTTTTCAGATCTTCTTTTAATTCTGTTGCATGAACATTAATAGAATTCATCACCAACTCAGTAGCCAAAGGAAACGTCTTCGGAGTCTCTAAACACTGTTGCACAAATTGCTTCAGATAATTCAATAACTCCTGTCGAGATAATTGCTCATACAGATAAAGTATAGATAATGCTTGAATCCCTGCACCCCGAACAAACTCATCTCCGTCGGTTTCAATCAAGCGCAATAGGGGAGCCGGATTACCATCGTAAACGGAAGCCAACACGCTCGCTAAATTTTCAGTAATAAAGTCTCCGAATAGATCATGAGCCTGCTCTCCTGCTTCAATCATTAAATCCACAATCAGAGGATAAGCTCTGGTTTCTCGGAATTGGGCTAGGAGAAAAAAACTATATACATGAAAATAATAGTCTTCCGAGATGTCCTGAAATTTTCCCTTTAAATTTTCTAGCTTTTCTAGCAATACAGGGGCGATCGCCTCTTGGTTGGCAATAGCGGCTTCTAGGGCTTCGCGGGGAAAGATCTCAGAAAAAAATTCTAAGGCTTGTAAAATCTCAGGAATCGTCATGGTCATTTAGATTAAACTTAAAACTAAAAAGATCAAAGGCTAAAAACAAAAATTAATGTGAACATTAATGTTCAAAAACGTTACCGTATAACCCTAAATCCAGAGCCACAATCACCGGTAAACAACTAAAACAGCGTTGAGCTAAATCAAACCGGTCTTCCCGGACTAACATTTCTGTTAAGCGTTGTTTCAGGGCCAACAAATAACGAACATCATTCGCCGCATAATTTAATTGGGCCACCGAAAGATTCGACACATTGCCCCAATCGGAAGACTGGGAAGATTTATCCAACTCTACCTGTAAAAATTCTTGAACCAGGGTCTTAAGTCCATGGTTAGAACTGTAGGTGCGGGCAATTTTACTGGCAATTTTTGTACAAAAAATCGGCTGAGTGCGAATATCAAAGGTATGTTTCAGTTGGGCCACATCAAAACGGGCATAATGAAAGACTTTGGTAATTTGGGGATTCTCCATCAGAGCCTTTAACAGGGGGGCTTCTGTTTGACCTTTGGATACCCGAATGGCCGCCACAAAACCGCTGGTATCACAAATTTGGATTAAACAGAGGCGATCGCGGTGGGGGACAAGACCCAGGGTTTCCGTATCAATGGCTAATTCCGGGGAAACCGCATAGCGTTGAAAAAGCTCCTCCGTTAAATCCTGATCGCAGATTTGAAAATTATTCAGACTGGCCATCGTGACTTGTTCTCCCAAAGAATCCTTGAAAAACCATTATCTAGCCTTTGGTATCCTAAGGCCGCTGAGACCCAGGGAAATTCCCCCTAGACTCTTCTTTGTTTAGTAGGGCTTACGGAAATTTTCCAGTTTGGGAGGACTGACCGGGCGTTTGGGAGGATAATTCGCAACCCGATTGGGCGTTGTTGGTTGTTCTGGGTTAACCGGGGTTTCTGCAACAGGTTTCACCGGTTCCGTCGGAGTAACCGGGGTTTCCGAAACGGGTTTAACGGGTTCCGCTGGGGGAGTCGGGGCCGCCGGGGTACCAGGCGTTACCGGAGACGGGGCATTATCCTGGGGTTGACTGGAGGGCTGAGGTTGACTAGGGGGCTGAGATTGACTGCTAGAAGTCTGAATATTGGCTTGGCTGGCACTGAAATAGAAATGCCCCAGGGCTTTATTGTTAAAGGTGCGTTTCGTAAATTGCCAACCGGGATACAGTTGAATTTTCATAAAACCCGACTGGAGACCCTGGGTAGAGCCAAGCACCAATTCCGGTAGTTTCGGATTCCGGGGAGTCGCCACTAACACCAATTCATTGCCCCTGGGGACAACGCGCAGTAAATACTCTAAACCGTAATCCTGACCATCAATGCGGACGGAATAACCATTACTATCGGTTGCTCGCCGACAATGCCCCGTAAAGTCAAAGTTCAACAGTAACGGATTAATCACCACAGGGCCGCTACCGCTCTCACTCCAGCATTGTTTTTTGTTAGGGACTTGTTCAATCACTAATAAATCGAATTTTCCGGCTCCGTAGGGACGGGCGATCGCCACGACTTTGGACTGATCAACGGCTGACTCGGTGAATTGGGCTTGGGCAGAGGAAGCAGAGAACCCCACTGTACCCAGGGTTAAAGTCGCTAAGGCAGCAAGTTTGAGAGAAAAAAACAATTTCATAGGAATTTGATGAAACACAATCCGCCCGTAGCAACGGCTAATGAGCATGAAGACTGGACGACCCTATGGTATCACGACGCTTTTCGCCCCCAGGGGTTCCGAGGTCAAGTTTCCGACTGGCTGGGGGAATAACAAAAGGCTAAGGTACTGTAGAGATGAAACGCCTCATGCCAATAGGTTTCCTGTCGCCGCATAAAGTGAATTTGGTGGTCAAGTTGTTTTAGCAGTTCTTGAAAATCGAGGGCCGTTTCCGCAAAGGTTTTAAACTCATTCCAAACTCTTTCCTGGGGAATTTGGGCTTGAAAAAGACTCAATAAACCTTGCCAGTAATCATGGGTCGTCGCCGGGGCGGCCATTTTTGGGGTCGTGGGAAGTAGGTTAACCCCGCCTTGAAATTCGTAAATGTGATCACAGAACCGGAGAATCGTTTGCTGTTGGGGTAAATGCAGATCGCAAATGCGGGCATAGTCGTGAATCGTCGTTTTCCAATCCGTTTTGCCATTGGGATTCAAATTCACCGTTTCGCTAAAAATCGGTAACAGCCCTTCGACCCGTTGTGTCACCTCTGACCAGGAAAATGTCCAGGTCGCAGTCTCCTCCGGGTTAACCGGATACTGCACTTTTCCCTGGGGACTAATCCCCGTCAAGCGATGAACCGGTAACACTCGGATCGGGAGCAACTGACTTAACGGTACACAAAAACAGGGAATCCCCCGGTCTTGAAGTTGTTGTTGATAAAATTTTAGCTCGCCTAAATTACCGGTGCGATAGAGTCGCCAACCCCGACTGGGTAACTGTAATCGCGCACTATAGGCATCAATCTGGAAGACTTCGGCGAGGGCTTTAGCGGCGGCCGTTTTTTGTTCTGCTTCCACCCGGTCTAAGACAAAAATCCCTAATTCCTGACTGTCCGGTTGGTTCCTGGCGACGGCGATCGCGGCTTGACGTTCAGCTTGTTTTGCCTGGGCCTGTTGGCGGTCAATTTCGGTAATGCGTTCTAGTCCCCGACGAATCCGGGCGAGTAGTTTAGGATTATTAATCCACCCGATTAATTCCCGGTAACCCTGGCGGGCCGTGGCATAATCCCCTTGACCTTCAGCGATACGAAATTTATAAAACAACCCCCAGGGGGTTTCCTGCTCATCGGGCGTTAACTGCGCTAAGAGTGAAGCCGCTTGAGGATAATCTTGAGCTTGGATCGCTGTGCCTAGGTCTTCTAACATAACGGCAACCTGATAAATAAAACGGATAGGGTGTTCCTAAGTTTCCCTGTATGTTGGTTCGCACCGTCATAGTTTCCCCCTTTTTTTAAGGGGGGTTAGGGGGGATTCCTGACTGGTGTGTACACAGTGGCCTTTTTATTGGGCCATTTCTCTCAAATAGGTTTGATAGCCCACATCTTCCAAAATACTCTGTTTTTCTAACACCATATCTGTCAGAGATTGACGATAGGCTTGTAACCGTTGACTCAATTCTGGGTCAAAACTACCGAGAATTTGGACAGCTAACAATCCCGCATTTTTCGCACTGCCGATCGCCACCGTGGCCACTGGAATCCCACCCGGCATCTGCACAATAGAATAGAGAGAATCCACCCCCTGCAAGGTTTTCGTGACCACCGGCACCCCAATCACCGGTAACACCGTTAAGGCGGCCACCATCCCCGGTAAATGGGCGGCTCCCCCAGCCCCGGCAATAATCACCTTTAGGCCCCGTTCCTGGGCCGTTTTGGCATAGTTAACCATCCGTTCCGGGGTACGGTGAGCGGAAACAATAGCCACTTCATAGGCAACTTCAAATTCTTCACAGACAGCGATCGCGGCTTGCATTGTGGGCAAATCGGAATCACTTCCCATAATAATTCCTACTAACGGCGCATCGGAAACCATTAAGACACCCTACCCTGATGTAACGGACGAGTCTAGCTGTTTGGGCCTAGCTAGTTTGGCCGAGATAGTTTCATTCTAACTGAGCCTTGGCCGAGCCGAAACGAGAACCACCAAGATTTTGACCGGGGTTAGGAGCCTGGGACGGAAGTTTGCTAGGATCTAGCGAAGACTTTTAGATTTTCGGACGTTCACCCAACGCAACTATGCCCAGAACTCAACGCAACGATAACTTTATTGATAAAAGTTTTACGGTGATGGCAGATATTATTCTTAAGATACTGCCCACCAACAAAAAAGCAAAGGAAGCCTTTGTTTATTATCGAGATGGGATGTCCGCCCAAGCCGAAGGGGAATATGCCGAAGCCCTAGAAAATTATCAAGAGGCTCTAACCCTAGAAGAAACGCCCAACGATCGCAGTTATATTCTCTATAATATGGCTTTGATTTATGCCAGTAACGGCGAACATGAACGGGCTTTAGATCATTACCATCAGGCGATCGCCTTAAATCCCCAGATGCCCTCCGCGTTGAATAATGTGGCGGTGATTTATCACTATCAGGGAGAACGAGCCAAGGAAGCCGGGCAGGAAGAAGAAGCCGAAGCGTTATTTGATAAAGCCGCCGAATATTGGAAACAGGCCATCCGTTTAGCCCCGAATAATTATATTGAGGCCCAAAATTGGCTAAAAATCACCGGGCGTTCCGAAATTGATGTCTTTTTCTAAGCCAATCTCCCCATCTCTCCCCATCTCCCCATCTCCCCCTCTCCCTAATTCCCCATGCTCAATCAAGAACAGGTTCATAAAATTGCCCATCTGGCCCGTCTCGCCATTACCCCCACCGAGGAAGTCCAATTTGCCGAACAACTCAGCAGTATTCTGGACTACTTTGAACAACTCAGTGAGTTAGATACAACAAACGTTCTTCCCACCACCAGGGCGATCGAATTAAGTAATGTGACCCGCAGCGATCGCCAAATGACCTATGATCATCGAGAGGATTTGTTCACCCAAGCCCCGCAACCTGAAGGCGACTTCTTTCGTGTTCCGCAGATTTTGAGCACCGACGAAGACTAAGTTGACGGATTCCGTGTTATACTTAAACTCGACTCGGACTCATGCGATCGCAACGCCCAAATCTTGTCAGGACCGGAAGGTAGCAGCAATACGGGATGCTTACGGTAGGCGTGAACTCCGGGTCTTTAGTTTTTTAAGTAGGTATGGAAAAAAGAAGAAGAAGACGCAGCCAGAGTCGGAAAAATTCGTGGCAATGGTCGGAAGTGCCGATGGCTTGGCGTTATGGCTTAATTGCTCTGGGTAGTGTCTTTCTTGCAACAATCTTTTTGGGATTAGAAAAGTTTTCTGGTAATATCACAGGCTTTTTCCGCATTGGTTCGGTGCTTCCCCTCTCTCCTTTTTTAGACCCGCAACAGGCTTTTATTTTTAAAGACCAATTGGGTTATGACGGTCAACAATTTTTAAGCATTGCGTTAGATCCCTTTCTGCAAAATGATGGTACAATCGCCGCCCTAGACCATCCCAGTTATCGCTATCGTCGCATTTTATATCCCCTCTTAGGTTATCTTTTCGGGTTAGGTAATCCTCAGTGGATTCCCTATGCGTTAGTGAGCATTAATATTCTGGCGATCGCCCTAATTACCGTTATTGTTGCTTTTTATAATCAAAGTCGCGGAGCCGAGCCGAATAAGTCTTTGTTCGTGCTAACGATTCCTGGGGTTTGGATTACCCTGACCCTTTCAACCGCAGATTTATTAGGCAGTTTATTAACCCTAGCCGCGATCCATTTTGAACACCGCGATCGCCCCCGTTTAACCACCGGGATGATAGCCTTGGCCCTTCTGACCCGTGAAACCCTGGTAATTATCTGGTTGGCTTTCCTGATTAATAATCTTTGGCTCAAACGTCAACGGTTTATTCTGCCCCTGATATTGGCTCCTTTTCCTGCTATAGTTTGGAATGGTTATATTTGGCTCAGACAATTACCGGGCGCAACCGGTATGGGCAATTTTGGATTACCGGGGGTCGGAGTTGTTGAGAAAATTCAACAAATTTTAAAAACCGGAATAACGGCCAATAATAGTTTTGAAGCGTATCTTTTTTTACTCTTGATTGTCGGGTTTGCCTTAGTCCTTTGGTCAAGCTATCGTTTTCCAACTCATAATCACACACTTCGTTGGGGAACCTGGCTATATTTGGGGTTATTTTTATCCAGTAGTCTTTTAATCTTGGATTATTTTCTAAATTATACCAGGGTTTTTCTGGATGTTTATTTATTCGGTTTATTAGTTTTGCATAATTATCCTTTCCCCTGGAAAAACTCATTTTTTACCGCATCGGGCATCAGTAGTCTGGCTTTTTTAGTTTTTCATTCGTAACCAAAATCTAAGTTGCACCGTTATGGTGTACAGTTTGGAACATAGCCCATTAGCCAAGACGCTCTTGGTTTGCTTTTCTCGTCAGAGAGCAATTTGCTTAAATCTGTCGGGAGTCACTATTTTTCTATTAACCATTAATCTTGATCTTAAATGCGTATTTTAATCATGGGGGGAACCCGCTTTATTGGGGTTTATTTGACAAAAACCTTAGTGGCTCAGGGTCACGAAGTGGTTTTATTTAATCGTGGAAAAAAGGCTCCACCTCTGCCCAATCTTCAACAAATTCACGGCGATCGCACCGATGCGGCCCAATTAACGGAAACGTTAAAACATGAAAAATTTGATGCTATTTTTGATAATAATGGTCGAGAGTTAAGTGACACAAAACCATTGGTTGATCTATTTAAAGATCAAGTCAAACATTTTGTTTATGTCAGTTCAGCCGGGGTTTATTTAAAGTCTGACCAAATGCCCCACCAAGAAGGGGATGCAGTTGATCTAAAAAGTCGTCATAAGGGTAAATTAGAAACCGAATCCTATCTAGCGGATAGTGATATTCCCTGGACTTCAATTCGACCCGTTTATATCTATGGCCCCCAAAATTATAATGATTTAGAAGCCTGGTTTTTTGACCGGATTGTGCGCGATCGCCCGATTCCCATTCCGAGTCATGGTCAGCATTTAACCCAATTAGGTCATGGACAGGATTTAGCAGAAGCGATGGCCGCAGTGTTAGGCAATGAAAAGGCGATCGGTCAAATTTATAATGTGTCGGGAGAGCGTTATGTTACCTTTGATGGATTAGCTAAAGCCTGTGCGATCGCGGCGGGTAAAAATCCGGATGAATTATCCTTAATTCACTATAATCCAAAGGACTTTGATTTTGGTAAACGTAAGGCTTTCCCTCTACGAGCGCAACACTTTTTTGCCGATATTCATAAAGCTCAAAGCGAGTTAAATTGGCAACCTAAGTTTGATTTAATTGCGGGATTACAAGATTCTTTTACCCAGGATTATTTGCCTTCTGGTCGCTCAAATAAACCTGCTGATTTTTCGACAGATGACGAAATTCTTGCGAAACAATAACTGGTTTTAAACCCCGTCTAACTTGAAATCTATCGTTTTTGGCTCTCCCAAGATCCCCCTAAATCCTCCTTCAAAAGGGGGACTTGTCCCTGGAACGTATTTCAAAAAACAACAGTTCCCAAAATGGACGTGGTTTAACATCAGAAATTAACGTCTAAGGGGTTGCCGGATTGGTGATCAATTCTAAAAGCCTTTGGGCGTTTTTTTCGAGGTTAAAATCCTGCTCAATTTTGAGGCGGGCGGCTTGGGTAATCTGAGCAATCTTTTCGCCAGACTGGAAGGCAGTTTCTAGGGTTACGGCTAACGATGAAACATCATTGGGTTGGGCTAAAAAACCGGTTACTCCATCTTCAATCAATTCAGGAATGCCCGATAAAGCAGTAGAAATGACGGGAATACCGGCGGCCATGGCCTCCATTAAAACAACGGGAATCCCATCTTGATCGCCTTGTTGATCCACTTTACAGGCTAAAACAAATAAATCAGCTTCTCGTAACCAGGGTAAAACCTGCGGGTGGGGAAGTGAACCGACTAAGGTGATAACGGAGGTTAATTGATGTTCAGTAATGAGGTGTTGTAACTGGGCTTTTTCGGGGCCATCTCCACCAATTTCAAGACGAAATTCTATGCCTTGCTGTTGTAACCGAGAAGCGGCTAAAATGAGTGTATCAAAGCCTTTTTTTTCGACAAATCGCCCCAAAGATTTTATTAAAATGGGTTGTTGCCAGGTTTGTTTCTGCTGAAAAGAAAAATCTTCTAAATTCACACCGCAATGAATCACTTTAACTTTGTGAGCTAAGGGCGATCGCTGTTGTAAAAACTGATCATTATAATCGGAGATAGTGACGGCAAATTGACAACGGGCCAGTTTCTCCGGTAATAGTCCCCCTCGTTCAAATAAATCATTGGCATGGGAGGTAAAACTAAAGGGAATCTGGGCAAACTGTGCGCCATACATTCCCACCTGGGTCGGAACCGAGGCAAAATGAATGTGTAAATGCTGACAACGTTTTTCGATTAACTGACGGGCTAGGGCATTTCCCTGTAAAAATTGATAGAAGAGTTTGACGGCGGAGGTATTGAATAAACCGACCTTGATCATGTCCCCTAAAGTCCGAAAAAAAACGCGGAGATAGCGCAGGGGATGACGCGAAAAGTTGTGTAGATTGTCTTGAATAACAGATACTAGGGAACGTTCATATAAAAAATAGGTTTGCTCGGCTAATTGTTGCAATAAAGCATCGGGTTGAGCAGGAATTTTACGATGAATCGAAAAAGGAATAATGGTAATATTTTGACGTTGAAGAGCGAATATTTCTCCATAAACAAAGGTGCCAGAAAGGGAAGGGATTTCCGGCGCAAGATAGGCAATAATCGGAGAGGAAAGTGCGTTAGAATTTGCCATACCAGGA
>JAYKIP010000323.1:0-6633 GCA_035286205.1 Merismopediaceae cyanobacterium | reverse complement strand
AAAAAAGCCGGTTTGGGAGTGCCATCTTGATACAAAATCCCCGTTGGCGCACCTAACCATGACTCGCGATCGCTGAAAGACCAAAGAAAGATTCCCGTTATTTGCGGATAACTGTAGAGCAAACGATAGAAAAAATCGAGATAATTGGCCTGTCGTTGTTCTTGATCGGGCGTATTAAACCAGTCGTCATAGGTGCGATTAAAATCTAACTCCCAACGAATTGGGCCCGCTAAAGTGGTGACTTCCGTAAAGGTAATCGGTTTGTCTAAGCGGGAAAGCCGTTGAATAATATTTGTGAGACCACGATCTGACCAATTTCCCCAAAATTGATGACTCTGTTGCCCAATCCCATCAAAAGGAACCCCGTGATCCACTAAACTTTTCAGCAGATTAAAATACTTTGGCCCAAAAACATAGTCATTAATCACCGCTTTTACCTGGGGATTTAAAGCCTTAAATTGACTCACATAAAATTTAATCAGATCCAGTCGTTCGGGAGTCTTTAACAAATCCGTAAAAGGATGACGATGATTATTCCAGGTTACTAACTCATTAAATACATCCACTTCCTGTAAATGGGGAAAAATAACCGTTGATAAATGGGTTAATAATCGGTCTAAATGGGAGCGTAATTCCTTGGCTGAAACCGAACGATTTTCTAACCAGGTGGGTAAACAAGCCGGATTATGATTCCATAATAGGGGATGACCCCGCAAATAAAAATAATGGGATTTTAACCACTGAATAATGGCTAACAAGGACGCATCCTGATATTGCTTTGGCTCTGGTTCATAGGATCGCCAATAAAAAGTTACCGTTGACGCATTAAATAACTGTAAAAATGCCTCTCGATGCCGGCGATCGCTGTCTGTGCCCGGACTCACTTCCGGATAAAGATACCCCTGAAAAGTAGCCCCAAAATTGAATAAATGACGCAAATGTTGAATCTTAACCCGTTGGCCGGCGATCGCCTCCCCCTGGCCATTCACCACCTTGACTGTTAAAGGGGCCTGACGAGTTTGCTGAATGCGACGGTTCAAATCCGCTAATCGAGATTGCCAGGGATCTAAAAATCCGGGGGCGTTTTCCTCCTGACCCCTAGCGGCGGCCCTCACCCCACTGCCGAGAGCGACTAACCCTGCCAGCCCCCCATAGGTTGCCCATTTCAAAAGCCAACGACGACGATAAGTCATACAACAAACGCCCTTTGAGGGAAAGGATTAGCAAGCCAAAGCCGTTCTCTGAATGGTTTCCCCTTAACGTCTAGCGTTGCTGAACCGTGTGATGATCTTCCTTGGGTAAAATGCCCACCGGATTCGGTTGCTGAATTGGTTGAGATAAACTGGTTCCATAATACTGTAAAACCGAAATAGCTTTATTGTACTGAGGATCAGCCTCCGTTCCCAGGAGACTGGGATCATTCCGCAAACGCAACTGTTCATCCAAGGATAAATCCAGGTAAATATCAGGGTTAATGCCCTTATGGTTAATGTCGGTGCCACTGGGCGGATAATACCGGGCGATCGTCACCGCTAATCCCGATCCATCCGATAGGGAATGAACCGACTGTACTGTTCCCTTGCCGTAGGTATTTGTTCCGACAATGGTGGCCCGGCCATTTTCCTTGAGGGCTCCCGTTAAAATTTCGCTGGCACTGGCTGACCCTTGGTTAACTAAAATCACGAGGGGTAAATTGGTGATCTCTGTCCCGTTAGCTACAAAATGGCGATCGCCGCCTTTCCGGTCAATAGTGCTAACAATTTCACCCTTTTTGAGCCACATCCGCGCAATATCCACACTGGCAAAGAGTAAGCCCCCCGGATTGCCCCGGAGATCCAAAACGTAGCCCTTAATATTTTTCTGGCTGAGGTCTTCGATCGCCACCTTCATCTGTTCTGCGGCATGGGAACTAAACTCATCTAAGCGGATATAACCGACCCGCACCGGACCTTCCTGTTTCACGCTATAGGTAACAGCATCTAGCTCGATCTGGGCCCGTTTCAGCGTAATATTTAAAACCCCCTTATTGGGTCGCATCAACTGTAACGAAACTTCGGTGCCCACTTCCCCTTGAATTTCCTGACTGGCTTGCTCCAGGGTCATCAAGGCCGTTGGTTTCCCATTAACCTTTACCAGGCGATCGCCCGCTTGAATCCCCGCCTTTTTCGCCGGAGAATTTTTCAAGGTATCCAGAACCATCAAATCCTTCGTTTGCTTGTCTAAGATTAAACGCAATCCCACCCCCGACATTTCCCCCGAAGTCTGATTGGTTAACTGGGTAAAATCATCGGGATTCAGAAACCGAGTATAGGGATCATCCAACTGTTTCAGGGCTTGACTAATGGCTTTATAGGCCTGCTGACGATTTTGATAAGTCCGTCCCAATAACTCCTGACGTTTTGCCAACCAATCTGTGCGATTAAAAGTCTTATCCACAAACTCATTATTGACCAACTGCCAAACCTCATCCACGATCGCAGTGGGACTATTCTCCAGGATCGTCGGTTGCAAAGCCTCTGTTTTCGGTTTACTCTTGGCCGAGGCGGAGATCCCCGGCTCAACTTTCGGATTGGTAGCGAAGGCTGGCGGCAAAACCACACCCAGGCTTAAGGAAAACAGCACCGTAGAGAGCCACACACAAGAAAAAGGACGAGGTTGAGACATGGGAGGCCACTGAATCCGTAAAAACATAATCAATACTTTTACTACTGTAATGCGGCTTGAAAAAAATCGTGTAAAATTTCTTGATGTTTATCCCCCATCGGTTTAAAAGCCCGGTCTTTAGGCGAGTAAACTTGTCCTGATAAAATGGCATCCGGCGATACCAACGCGAAATCCCATCCCTCTTGTAACGTTAGTGATTCCAGGGGAACGGTCAAGGGGCCATGAAAAACGTGCCGAATAGCCAGTTCATCTGTATAGTGATTAAAAAAAGTAACCTCTTCTAAAGAGAAACCAATTTCCTCCCAAATTTCCCGACGAATCCCCACCAAGGGATCTTCTCCCGGTTCGAGGTGGCCACCAAACAGCGTCCAACAGCCCGGATAAAAAATCGTCGGAATATCATCTCTCAACTGCAACAGAAACTGATTTTCCCGGTACAGAATGGCTAGGGCGACTTCCCGTTGTGGAAGATTTGAGGAGGCGTTTGTGGGGGAGGAGGAAATCATCAGGGTTAAATTTGGAACTGGGTTGAGTTTTGGGGGTCGGTTTGGGGCTAGGCGAGGCTTTGGCGGTAGGAGAGGCCTTGGGTTGGGGACTGGGTTGAGTATCTTTGGGGGGAGAAACGGGAATGCTGACGCTGTTAGGACTAGGGGAAGGTGGGGTCTCAGGTGAGGGGGAGACTTGGGGCGGGGGAGAAGCTTGGGAGGTAACGGGAGCGTTGGGAACGGGGGCGTTGGAGGCTAGGGGTTGAGGGACGAGGTTCGTGGCGGTTAAATCCTGGTTTAGTTCCAGCAGATAGGATTCTCCCAGTTTTTCTTGACCGATGAAAATGGCCTGATAGGATAATTCGCCTCGCACTTTGACGGTTTTTCCTTTGGTGGGCAGAGGGCGATCGCTTTTCACCCAAACCGTTCCCGTTTCATCTTGAATTTGGTAAGCTCCCCCATCTAAAAAAGGAGCCACATTGATCACAATGCCTTCAATTTCGACCACGCTCTGATTTTTTAACTGGCCCAATCCCCCAATTTTGGTTTGTTCCGGGGAGGCCCAGCCCAACGGATTAAGGGGACTACAACTCAAGATCAAGCCGCTAATGATTAAGGGCAAACCAATACGACACCAGGGAGACTGCAACACACCGACCATGCTGTTTATAGGGAAGATGAGGTTAATCTTAGCTCTAAACTGTACCGGGATTGTTACGGTTTGATGATGGGGTTAGGGCCAGTTCTGGGTTTGGTTAAATCTCTTCCATTGAGAGACCTAAGTGTTGATGGTAACGCTCCCACTCCGGGCTTTCTTCGCCATAGGTGCCGGCAATCTGTTGTAAACAGCAATCAATGGCAAAGTCGTTTAATTCCTCCTCTGCAATCCCAAACATCCGGGTAAAGGTTTCGGGTAAAACGCGGCAGAAGTCCGGGCGGGTTTCATAGATGCGACACTCGCGTTCCGTCTGATCGTAATGGATACACCAACCCTCTTCTCCCACCAGGCTCAAATAGTGGGTCAATTCCTCTGGGGTTAGATAGTCCTCTAAATCGGGGCGATCGCCGGGATCAAGATGACAACAGGCTCCACAGCCCTTAATACACTGCCAGGTCGCCATAACCCATCCCCTGCCTAGAGTTGTAACAAAACTTAATAAATTTTTCTCTCATTCATGGAAAGAGCGAAACCAACCCAGGTATTATAGACAAGAGTTTTCTTGATAGCCGTCTTTTGACATCAACACTTGGTAAATTTTCAGGAGAAAACATGGATTTAGTCGCCGCCCTTAACTTAGAGCCAATTTTTCAATTAACGTTTGTTTCTCTCATTATGATTGCTGGCCCGGTGGTCATTTTCCTTTTAGCCTTCCGAGGTGGAGACCTGTAAGGGGAATAACTTGGGTTTTGCGTTGAAGTACCTTTCCGGCGGAAGGGTATTTTTTCTTGGGTTAACATGAAATCAAGGCTGTCTCTTTAGACCCCTGTGTGAGGAGTTAACAATGAATAGAGTGTGGTTTAGGAAACTCAGAAAACTAGGGCTAGGGTTCTCTCTCCCCTGTCTGACCCTAGGGGGATTAATGGCAACGTTACTCTCTCTTGAGGTGATCTCCCCGATCGCCCAGGCCCAGTACGCCACCCGTCCGAGTAATCCTTGGCAATATGCGTCCTTTCCGGTCGAGAATTTTCAGGCTTATACCTCTGGTTTTGGTTATCGGTCTTCCCCGGTTGATGGGAGTAGTCAATTTCATTACGGCTTAGATTTAGCGGCTCCCCTTGGTAGTTATGTGCGGAATTGGTGGGCCGGAAAAATCATTGAACTATCGGACAATACCGCCTGTGGAACGTTGATTCGGATTCAATCGGGGGAATGGCAGCACGTTTATTGTCATTTAATGGGGCGAGTGGAAACGAGTAATGGTCGGCAATACCTGGTGGATCGCGAGGGCGGGATCATTCTGCAACAAGGTCAGGTGTTACCGGTGGGGGCAAGGATCGCACGGGTGGGGATGACTGGACGTACCACTGGCCCGCATTTACACTGGGGCTTAAAACACGATGGTCAATGGATTGATCCGGCTTTGGTGTTGCAAGCTATGTATAGCCAGCAGTTGTCTTAAACCTCGTCTAACTTGAAACACATAGTTTTTATCTCTTCCAAGACGATCCTCCTAAATCCCCCTTCGACAAGCTCAGGGCAAGCCTAAAAAAGGGGGACTTGTGCCTGAAACGTATTTCAAAAAACTACAGTTCCCAAAATGGACGTGGTTTAAACGAGAAAAGTAATTATTTATACAATCTTTGTTTTTTTACACAATTTTTAGGCTTGTGTCGCTATAAATTAGGGTAAGTACCAACTTAGAGCTTTTATCATCATTGCAGTCGCGTTTAGTTTCGCTCAGTTGTTACGAGTTTGGCAATGATTAAATCGCCCACTTCTATACTACTTGTTGATAGGATTAGGTCACAAAATGTTGGTAATCCCCTTGAAGATCTTAATCATCGAAGATTCTGAGACTGATCGCTTGAGCTATCAGCATTATTTCCAATCAGATTCAAAACGAAATTATTATATTGTTGAAGCGGAAACCTTGGAGGACGGGTTACATTTGTGGCGATCGCAACAACCGGATCTGGTTTTACTGAATATGGATCTGCCCGATGGCAATGGGTTAGCGTTTTTGGAAAAGATTCGTCCTGATTTATGGGGGGACAAATTGCCCGTCATTATGCTAACCGATCAGGGGGATGAACGAACTGCGGTACGAGCCATGAAATTAGGGGCCGCTGATTATTTAGTGAAAGGAGATTTGACTCCGTTTGCTTTGCTGACTTCGATTAATCAGGTACAAGAAAGTTATGAACAGCTTCGTCAACTACGGCGATCGCAACAGCAACAAAGCATTATTGCCTCTATGGCCCTCAATATCCGTAGTTCTCTAAACTTTGAGCAGGTGGCTAATCGAATCGTGCAGGAAATTCGTCGCTTTTTAGAGGCAGATCGCACGGTCATTTACCGATTTAACCCCGATATGAGTGGGGTCATTGTTGCTGAAGCCGTTGTGCCGCCCTGGTCGCCCTGTTTAGAGGTGCAGGTAGAAGATACTTGTTTTCAAGAAAATTTGGGGGGGCAATATCAACAGGGAAAAATTTTTATGGCGGGGGACATTTACACAGCGAACCTAACGGAGTGTCATATTCGACTGCTGGAACGATTTCAGGTCAGGGCTAATCTTGTGGTTCCGATCCTTCTGGATGGCAATAATACCCTGTGGGGCCTATTAATTGTCCATCAATGTTCGGCTCCCCGTCAATGGCAAGAGGAAGATATTCAGTTATTGCACCAATTATCTGTCCATTTATCCATTGCCTTGCAACAGTCCGAACTCTACAAAAATCTGGAGACGATGAATGCGTTGTTAGAGGCCAAAGTTCAGGAGCGGACGAGAAAATTACAATTACAAAATCAGGTTTTAGAGGAAGT
>JAYKIP010000322.1:0-5143 GCA_035286205.1 Merismopediaceae cyanobacterium | reverse complement strand
CCACCGCATCCACCCGAATCCCGTCAATGTGGTATTTGTCAAACCAGAAGAGGGCATTGGCGACGAGGAAATTACGGACTTCATTGCGGCCATAATTAAAAATTAAAGTTCCCCATTCCTTGTGTTCACCCTTGCGCGGATCTTCGTGCTCGTAGAGATGGGTTCCATCAAAAAAGGCTAATCCATGACCATCCTTGGGAAAATGACCGGGTACCCAATCCACAATCACCCCAATGCCGTTTAAGTGACATTGATCCACAAAATACATGAAGTCTTCGGGACTGCCATAACGAGAAGTTGGGGCAAAATAACCCGTCACTTGATACCCCCAGGAACCGTCAAAGGGATGTTCGGCTACGGGTAACATTTCAATGTGAGTAAAGCCGAGGTCTTTCACGTAGGGAATCAGCTTATCCACTAATTCACAGTAGGTTAAAAACCGCGCTCCCGTATTCCATTCGGACACTTCCACCCCTTCCCCGACCCCAGCTAGATAGTGAGCCGGTTCTTCGGCTGAGGTATGTAACCAGGAACCGAGATGTAATTCATAGACGGAGACGGGTTTACTAAGAGGATCGCAGTTACGTCGTTGCTCTAACCAGTCTTGATCCTGCCATTGGTAATGATCTAAATCGGCGACGATGGAGGCCGTTTTTGGGCGTACTTCCTGTTGAAAACCGTAGGGGTCAGATTTTTCATAGATATGACCGTCCCAATTTTTCACTTCGTATTTATATTGTGCGCCAAAGTCTAGGTTGGGAATAAAGAGTTCCCAGACCATGTTGTTATTTTTTCGCATCTGGTGAAGCCGTCCATCCCAGTTATTAAAATCTCCCAGAACTGAGACGTTACGGGCATTGGGGGCCCAAACCGCAAAATAAACCCCGGTAATCCCATCAATTTCCGTTTTATGCGCCCCTAGTTTTTCGTAGATGCGGTGATGATTCCCTTCCCCAAACAGTTGTAGGTCAAAGTCCGTTAATTTGGGCGAACGAAAGGCGTAGGGATCATAGATGACTCGCTCATGGTCGCCTTCTTTCAGCTTTAACTGATAGTTGGCCAACTCTGGGGTTTCAATGACGCATTCAAAAAAGTGGGGATGATGTACCGACTCCATGGGGTATTCCTGGCGTTCGGTAGGGATTAGCACCGCCGCAGACTCAGCCGTCGGCAAGTAGGCCCTAACCACCCATTTTTTGACGGTACCGTTTTCTTCGAGGGGATGATTCCCTAACAGTTCAAACGGGTTGTGATGGAGGTTATAGACAATTTGATTAACTTGATCTGGGCTGAGGGTGCTGGTCATTGGTGCTTAGTTAAACGGCTAAAAGATAAAGGAATTTCAGGGGCAAGGGAAGTTCCCCCATTAAAGTTACCTTTACTTTACACACTTTTCTGAATTTTCTGACCAGTTGGCAATTTTTACCCTGTCCAGAAGGTCGGTTAAGGTAGCTCGACGGAGTTGGGTTTGGCGATGTGGGGCAGGCCCCAGCCTAACTTTTCGCGTAGGATACGGAAAAATTCGGGGGATTGCAGACGAATGAATTGGGCGGCGTAGGGGGATTTTTCTAAATGCACTCGGTCTTCGGGAAGGACGTAACAACCACCGTTACCATCTACGACCATGATCATACGGTTAGGCGTGGCGGGAAAGACGTTGACGGGTTCACTGTCGGAAAAGACGAGGGCGCGAGAGGCGAGGGAATGGGGACAAATGGGAGCAAGTTGGAGGACGGGAACATCGGGGGTGACGACGGGGCCACCAGCACTGAGGGAATAGGCGGTGGAGCCGGTGGGGGTGGAGATAATAATGCCATCGGCGGCAATATCTACGGGGGCGTGTTGGCCAATTTGGATTTCAAAGTGGCACATACTGGTCAAGGGTTCCCGATGTAAGACCATTTCGTTGAGGGAGAGGGCTTCCCACAGCAGGGTGTTGTCTCGAAAGAGCCGCACGGTTAGCATGGAACGTCTTTCGATTTGATAGTTTCCCGCTAACACCTGGGCGATCGCCTGGTCTAACTGAACCAGATAGAGTTCGGTTAAAAACCCCATGTGGCCCGTATTGATCGTCAGGAGGGGGATACCGAGGGGGGCCAGTTGGCGAAAGGCGGATAGAACAGTGCCATCTCCCCCTAAAACTAGCCCAAAGGCCATGTCTGAGTTGAAACGAGCCGGGGTTAACTGTTCAATACGGGTATGACAAATGGGGCGATCGGGTTGGGAATAGCCCAATAATCCCCCCGATCCCGTTGCTAAAATGACTTCATGGCCCAGGGACTGTAAATGATGTTGGATCTCCTCGGCGACTTTACAGGCAGTGGGTTTGTTATCGTTATAAATAATGCCGATTTGGGCCACAGTAAACTAATCCTAAAACTAATCCTAAGTAAAATTAAAGACGGAATTTAGACAAAAAAACCTTTTTTCTTCTTGCCCTGGGACGTTTTGTTTTTCTCATAGTCGAGTTCTTTGAGTTTTTTCAAAATCCGTCCGAAATATTCCTGTAAATAGGATTCTAAAGTGGTTGTTTCCTGGGTATCAAGACCAAAGCAGGGATAAACTGACCCCATATCGGTGGTGAGGGGTTGACCACTGGCTAATACTTCGGCAAAGGCGAGACGGTCAGAGACGTTATATGTCCACTGGAAACACCGGGTTAGCCCCCGCATGAATCGCAACATTCCCAGGGGAACTTTCGAGATTTTGGCTTCTTGACCGGAGAGTTTTTCGCACAGTTGAATGATTTCTTCCCCCGTCCAGGCGCGGTTGCCAACAACGGGAAAAGTTTGATTTTCAGTTTCGGGATGGGTGAGGGCGGCCACGGCAAATTTGGCCACATCCAGGGTATCCATATAGGCGATCGGGGTGCTTTCTCCCGTCATCCAAACCGCCTGGTTATCCAGAATGGGCATGGCGTATTGGCCGATTAACCCCTGCATAAACCCACTGGTTTGCAAGATGGTGTAGTTTAACCCGGATTCCTTAAGAAAAGTTTCGGTACAAGCTTTGATGTCCATCAACGGGACTTGGGGATAATTCGCGGCCCCTAAAATCGAAAAGAAAATGAATCGCTGGATTGACGCTCCCTGGGCGGCTTGGATGAGATTCACTTGCCCTTGCCAGTCCACCTGCTTAATGGAGAGGGAATCGGTGGCTCTCGCGGTGGCCGCATCAATAATGGCCTCGATACCGGTCAAAGCCTCGGTGAGGGTGGCCGGTTTACAGAGATCCCCCGGCACCAATTCGGCTCCCCATTCCTTGAGGAAGGTTGCTCTTCTCAGATTTCTGACGAGACAACGGACAGTGTGGCCCTCATCCAAAGCACGACGGACAACTTGTCGCCCCAAGGTTCCCGTGCCACCAACTACCAAGACTTGCATTTAAGGTTTGTAACATTTTTTAACGTTTCAACCATCATAGCAGAAGCGAGATGTAAAGCATTTTTAAAAAAGGAGTTTTCTGCCTCTCCCGGAAATCCTTGCCGGGTCTAGGACTCAGGTTAATGTACTCAGTCCATTTAGACCACCGACAAGCTGCTTTAGTCTTGGGTTAACTGTAAAACGGGGTCAGAGGTTTCACGGGTAAAACAGGTCATATCGCTGAAATACCGTAATTCTACTTGTTGAATCTTAAAAAATTGCGGGTCATTGACCAACCATTGATCATTCACCTGACTCAGTTTGTCTAAAACCGTTTCTTCGGCGACGAGGGCCGGCACCTGATCGAAATACCCTAAGCTAATGTGGGCGGTAAAGTGGTATTGTTGTTCAACACCCAGGCTCATTAACCCTTGATTTTGGTACAGCGATCGCCGGAGTTCGACAATGGGGGGATAATCCCCTTCTCCCTTGGGAGCCAGGGCCACCGCCAATGCTCTCGGAAAGACGAGCAAACCGAGGAGTTGCCATTGAATGAAGCCGGATTCGCTCCAAACGGGTTGATAGCCTTGAAAACTCTGCTGAATGCGTTGCTTTAAGTCCGTCACAAACTGGGGATTTTCGGCGATCGCATCTTGGTAAGCTCCATCCCAGATCAAATCCGCGAGGGTGAGGTGAAAACTGTCGGGGGGGAGGGCACAGAAGGCCGGGCCAAAAATCTCCTGAAGGTTCTGTTGCACCGGCACTAATTGTTCATAGAGGGCCGGATTGAGGGGGTCTGCCGGGCCGGGCGGAGTAACAATGCTATAACCCGGAAAAGGAACGGGTCGGCCTTGGTGATACTTAGGAGAAGGCTGGAGATTTAGTAATTGATTACGATGCGTCTCCGGTAACGTTAGACGAGCCACCCGATTCACATAGCTTTGATACGTATCGTCCAAACTAAGACCCTCCTGCAACAGACACAACATGGATTTTTCCCTAGTTTACTGGGTTTTGGAGATCGTCCCAAGGCTTAAGGGCGATCTGTTACGAAATTTAGAAAAAATGCCGTGCAAGAACCGCCCATTCCCCCTTTCTAACGCCTAACTCCCCATTCCCAATTCCTAACTCCCCACTCCCACCTCTTCACTCATCGCCTGGGCCAGGGCTGTCCCCACCTGACGACAGTAGTAACTATAACTGGGAGAATTACGAAAAGCCGCACTGCGGGGCATCGGTTCGTCAATGATAATCTCTGCACTAATTCGTCCCGGTTTGGCGGCCATGACCACCACACGCTGGGAAAGATACACCGCTTCGTAGAGATTATGGGTGACAAAGAGGATCGTCCATTGGTGTTGGCTCCACAGGCCCAATAAATCGTTATTTAATTTGGTACGAGTAATGTCGTCTAAGGCTCCAAAGGGTTCATCCATCAACAGGATTTGCGGGTTGGTAATTAAGGCTCTGGCGATCGAGACCCGCATTTTCATGCCCCCGGATAATTGGCGGGGATAGGCCAATTTAAAGGCACTTAATCCCACATTCTCTAGGGCTGAGAGGGCCGCTAATTCCGCTTTTTTGCGGGGCAGTCCCGCTAGTTTTAACGGTAATTGCACATTGTCTTTGACCGTTGCCCAGGGCATGAGGGCCGGTTCTTGAAAGACAAAGGCGAGTTTAGGTAAATAGGAAGATTCCCCAAGCGTTAAGGTGCCGGCACTGAGGGGCGTTAAACCGGCGATCGCCCGGAGTAGGGTACTTTTGCCACAGCCGGACGGGCC
>JAYKIP010000321.1:0-4638 GCA_035286205.1 Merismopediaceae cyanobacterium | reverse complement strand
CTCAGCTGCACGCTACGATTGGAGTCACTCATCCTAATCGGTCTCCTTTCCATCTCTTTCATTACCATAACTGATTTCTATTCCCTTTCTCTAGGTGCAATGATTCTTTACAGCCTAAGTAGTTACTTGAATTTTATTCTCTCTAAAGGCTTTCAAATCTTCGTCGCGGGTTGGGCTTTGAGAATGAATTGCGGCGGCGGATACTTCGTTTTTATTGAAGTATTCAGCCATTCGCTCGGCGTGTTTGATAGATACGCAAAAACCTATTGCTTTGTCACCCTCCCCTTTGTCGAGGTATTCACGCAAAATTCCCGCATTGCGCTCTGGGATAATTAAAAGTCGCTCTAAATCGTTGGTGTTATATTTCTCCCCGTCGTGCCGAATACGTGAATAATCTACATTATCAGTTAGACCATAATAAGTATATGGAACTAAAAAGCCACGCTCTATGGCTTCGGCAAGGGGCATTTCATAGATTTTGTTATAGTCAAAAAGCTCGAAAATATCTTTGCGATCGCTACGGTCTGGCGTAGCAGTCATTCCGAGCATAAACCCTGGTGTAAAATAAGTCAGAATTTCTCGGTAACTTGGGCTTTGTCCATGATGAACTTCATCTACAACAATATAATCAAACCAATCACGGGAAAACCGGGCAAGCTCTGACGGTTGACGCAAAGTATCCTTTGACGCAAAAAGCACCTCGCAATCTTGCTCATTTAATCGGTTCTCTCCAGTCAAAATACCGATACGGACAGTTGGATTGACAAATTTATAGGCTTCAATGCTCTGGGCTAAAATATCAAGCCGATGAACCATAAATAAAACTCGCTTGCCGACGTTCATTGAATCTAGCGCGGATAAGACGGTTTTACCTGTGCCAGTCGGCAAAACAACAATGCCTTTTTTCCAGCCTCTTTCGTTTCGATAAAAATTAAGGGCTTGTAATACTTCTTCTTGTAAAGTGGTCGGTGCTAGGATGTATTCAGTTAAAAGCTCTGGTGCGTAAGTTCTAAACGTATCTCGTAAAGTTTCTAAAATTAAAGGTCGCCATTGTGGGCTTTGAAGCTGACTATAAGAAAAGCGCATCAAAACATAGCCGCTTCGTAAAATTTCATTTTGTCTAAATAAATTATCATCAAAGGTTTCATTTGCTATTACGCCTTCGGCATGATAGGTTTCTCCGTTGACTTCAAGAGCAATATGTGCTTTTTCTCCGTGATAGGCAAAATCAATCCGACGGGTTCTGCCTGTTCTGTCTATAAATGGATATTGCGGCACGACTCCTTCAATTTTTGAGCCAACCAACGGGTATAAAAATTCCTCAACGAAAAGCCGTTCGCTATCTTGCGTTATCTTACCACCATATTTTTTATAAAATTCGTCAATTGTCATTTGTCAGTCACAAATAGTAAAAAAAATTCACTGGAACCAATGGCACAATAAGTGCTTTTAACAGTAAGCATTCTAGTGTGCGGTAAATATTACGCCTTATGTGAGTTAAAACAACGTGGCTGGCAGCAATGGTTTCAGCCCACTGCTCTAATTGGGGGGATAATCAATTGAACGAGTTTACGGCATTCCAGCCATCAACTCACATCAGGCGTATATTATAATTTTACCTTATGGGGGATAATAGGATGAGATAAAAGAAATAAAAACTCAAACCTGAGTCAAAATTGCTTGGGCGATCGCCTCGGCTCCGTTTTTGGCAAGGGTTTGGGCTTGACGGGGCGGTAACGGGGATTCTCGCAGAAACTCCCAGGCACCATTAAAGAAATCCGCTTCGGGGACAATTTGATGGTAGCCGTAATCCTGTAAGCCGTCGAGTAAAATAGCGGCTTCGGCAAAACCATCCCGCGTGAGAGAAACCAACGGAATTTCCAGCCGCAGAGCTTCGGCAAAGGTGCTATAACCCGGCTTAGAAAAAACGCGATCGCAGAGGGGCATGAAATCCACCGGGCGATAGTGATAATCATGAACTTTTACTAAATTGGGTAAGTCCGGAGCTTGACCGTCAAAGGTGATAAATTGGTAATCGGGAAAACAGTCTAGATTTTGGTAGGGAATCGCCTGTAAACCTAGCCCACCAAAGGTTAATAAAATGGTCTTTTCTTGCGGTTGGGTTAAATGAAATTTCTCTCGTAAAACTTGCGCTGGATAACGGGGGTCTCCGCCGGTTAATCCCACTTCTGTTTTAACCGGAAAAATCTCCATCGGTTCCGCTAAGGGCAAACGAAAAAGGCGATCGCACTGTTGATAATCCCGTTCAATCTGGTTAACAATCTCTTCAAAGGATTCTCCCCATTCCCGATAGATAAAATTCCAACCAAAATTACTCATCATCCAACAGGGAACCCCCGCTTGATGGGCGATCGGTACCGCTAAAGCCGGAATATCCGCTAAGACCAAATTCACCCGATTATTGCGTAAATAATTCACTTCATTGGCAATTAAACGGGATTGATGGGCATAGATTTCCGTCATTTTAGCCTGGGTCGCTTCTCGATCCATCCGCAGACTATCCGCTTGAATTACTCCCACATCTAAGACACAGGAACGATGAATAAAATCCCCTGCAATATAGCCTTCCAATAACCACCGGGGGCTACGAGTTGCCAGAATTAACAGAGCTTCCGGGCATAATTTTTGCACTTGATTGGCTACACAGGCCACCCGCACCGCATGGCCAAAACCATGACCCGTCACTGCCAAATAAATAATGGGTTGTGCCATGGATTTAGTTCATCCGAATATTAATAACACTGGCATTAAAGCCATAGCTTTTGCCTTCTAGTTCTAACACCGTCCCAATTTTTAATTTTTGATTGCCCAGAACAACGCCGGTGGGAGTCATTTCCGCATTACCTCCCAGGGTAAGAATCATATCCTGACTAAAACGACCTTCAGGACGGGGATCGGGTAGGGCTTTGACACTGCCATCGGGTTGGGGAACCGCTAAATTGCGGGGTAATTCTTCCACTTTGATAATGTCTGCTTGGCCCGCCGGTTGATTCCGAATGATGATATTGGTCTTTTTCTCCGATTTAAACTCTTGAATGAGACTTTCTGGGTTCATCACATTCAATCCCCGCACAATCACATCTACCTCAATCGGCTTGGTCTGGACTTGGGCCACCAAACTTTTGCCCGAACTGCCCGGCAACACGAAAATACCGACGATAACCATAAACAGAATCAGGGCGGCCCCTAAATCCAAAACGCTGATTTTACCGAATAGGCGACCTTTAGCATCTAAAAGTTTCATAGGTTACGAGTAGGGAATAGCAACGAGGACAAGGAAAGATTCCAGGTTTATGGGTTAAGCTGGGTTATTGCTTGTCCCTAAGTTACCATAAAGCTGTCCTAGAGAATGGGGTTTTCGACTCAGGTGTTGGGATAATAACCTAGGTCAAGAAACTGAGACAGCCCTAGATAGTAGCTAACTTTAGCGATTATTCAATCTTTTCCATCACTCACCATGACCCATTACGCTCTGATTTGTCCGGCGACCACTGGCCACTTAAACCCGATGCTGTCCTTGGGCAAAGTGCTACAACAACGAGGCCACCAGGTAACCTTAATCGGCTTCGAGAATGCTCAAACCGCAACCCTCGCGGCGGGGTTAGACTTTCAGGCGATCGCCCCCCAGGATTGTCCGAAAGAAATGATGGCCCAGAAGTTAGCCGAGTTAGGCAAGTTAAGTGGCCGGGCCGCCTTGAAATATACGGTTAATCTGTTAAAAGAAAATACAAATTTACTTCTTCGAGATGTCCCTGATATTGCTAAGGCGATCGGGGTAGAAGCCTTCCTAATTGATCAAATTACCTCGGTCGGGGGAACCATCGCTGATTATTTAGACCTTCCCTTTGTCACTATTTGTAGCACTCTTGTGTTTAATAAGGAGTCAGGTATTCCTCCTGGGTTTACGGTATGGGACTATAATCCAAGCTGGTGGGGAAAACTACGGAATCAAGGGGGCTACAAATTCCAGTCTCAAATTATTAAGCCGATTGCCCAAGTCATCAATTGCTATCGGGAACAGAGGCAGTTAACCCAACATTTCAGTCCCAATGACCGTTATTCTCGTTTAGCGCAGATTAGCCAACAACCGCCGCTCTTGGAATTTCCCCGTCAGGAATTGCCCGCCTGGTTTCATTTTACAGGGCCTTTCCGTAATGAGATCGGTCGTTCAGCACCGGATTTTCCCTGGGAACAGTTAACCGGTAAGCCCTTAATTTATGCTTCTTTGGGAACCCTACAAAATCAGTTATTGGGGATTTTTCAGCAAATTGCCGAGGCTTGCGCCAACTTAGAGGCACAGTTGGTTATTTCCCTTGGGAGGTCAATTAATCCGTTATCGCTTCCTCCCTTGCCGGGAAATCCTTTGGTGGTTGAATATGCTCCCCAATTAGACCTCCTGCAAAGGGCGACTTTGACCATTACCCATGCCGGATTAAATACGACGTTGGACTCTCTGAGTAACGGGGTGCCGTTGGTCGCCATTCCCATTACCAATGATCAACCAGGGACTGCGGCCAGAATTGCCTGGTCTGGGTGTGGAGAATTTATCCCGGTGAAAAAGGTCACAGTGAATCGTTTACGTCAGACCATTCAAAAAGTGTTAACGGAACCGTCCTA
>JAYKIP010000320.1:0-9516 GCA_035286205.1 Merismopediaceae cyanobacterium | reverse complement strand
ATAATATCCACCTCAGCCGCCGCCCGATCCTTCTTCTTAGAACTCGCCAACTCCTTAAACTTAGCGTGGGACTTTAAAGCCTCAATCTTTTCCGAAGTAATCTCATAGGCCAACCGTAACGGACGCTCAACCCGCACCTTTGTATATTTAAAATCCGCCACATCATAGATCTTACAGACCTCCACCTCGCGCCTTTTGCCTGTACTGAGCGCAGTCAAAGTGCCATCTTCCTCAATCTCAATACAGTAGGGTTGATAATCCTGATAAATCCTCGTAATTAACGCAATCCCCTCATCACTAATCTCGTATTGCTTCTTACCCAAAGACTTAATCTTTTTCGTAAAATTAGGATGAATCGCATTAATTAACTGCACCTTACCCCGACGATTAGCCGGCTTATGATTATTCAGAATCCAAATATAAGAACCAATACCTGTCCCATAAAACAAATCCTTCGGCATCGCCACAATACAATCTAACAAATCATTAGGATCATCCATAATCCAACCGCGAATATTACTCCAACCACCGCCCGCATCCCCATTAAACAACGGCGACCCATTGAAAACAATACCGATAATGCTACCCGATGAATCCATCTTGCTGATCATGTGTTGCAAAAACAAAAACGAACCATCGCTAACGTCTGGAGTCCCGGCTCCAAACCGCCCATCAAACCCCTTATCCGTTGCCTCCGCTTCCACAAACTCCCGAATATTTTTCCAATCATCCCCAAACGGTGGATTCGTCAACATATAGTTAAACGTCTTACCCATTAACTGATCCTTGGTAATCGTATTGCCATGCTTAATATTTTCCGCATCTTCCCCCTTAATCAATAAATCCGACTTGGCGATCGCGTAGGTCTTTTCATTAATTTCCTGCCCAAACAGATAGACCGCTAAATTTTCATTAACACCAGTCTGTAAATAATCCTTAGCCGTTGTTAACATTCCCCCCGTGCCACAACAAGGATCATAAATGCTGATAGCAGCCCCCTCCTGCTTTAACTTTTCCGTCTCATTGGCAAACACCAAATTCACCATTAACCGTACAATTTCCCTCGGTGTAAAATACTGCCCCGCCTTCTCATTACTCGTTTCCTTTGACTTACGGATTAGAATCTCAAAAATTGTCCCCATATCATGGTTACTGATACAATCAGGATGGAGATCAATCTTGACAAATTCTTTAGTAACAATTAACAATAAATCTTTCCGTAACAGCGTCTCATAAATCGGCGATAAACCCTTTTCCTTACCACCACTAAAATTATAGAGAATATCCTTAATATTGTCGCTAAACCCGTTTAAATAAGCCTCAAAATTAGCCCCTAGATTCTGATCTTTGGTAATCCTGAGCAAATCATAGCGAGAACGATTATAAAAATTATGGCCCGAAGCCCGTTTCAACAAACCATCTAAAACCTCACTTTCTGCCCGATCCTTAAACTTGTCATAGGTTTCGATCACCTTCTCATTAGTCCCCTCCAACACACAATCAATCCGCCGCAATAGCGTAAACGGTAAAATCACCTCCTCATAGTCCTTTTCCGCATACTCATCTCGAATATGCTCCTTAATGCCCCAAATAAACTCTGAGATTTCGTTGTGATTTTTCATACCGATGGTTTGTTAGTGAAGACGGGGACAGGGCTGGAGTAAAACTAACCAGGGCTTTTCTATTTTAACTTGATAGTTGCCCGGCAGAGAACTCGAACGGCTCTGATTAGGGGCATGAATTAACGTCACAACTTCTTCGGTTTGTTCAACAGACTAGGAACTCAATCGCAGGGTCAGAGCTTCCCTGGCCTGTTCTCGATCATCAAAATGAATTTTTTCTGTGCCTAAAATTTGATAATCTTCGTGACCTTTACCGGCAATTAATACCCCGTCCCCTGGTCTTGCTTCCCGGATCGCCCGATGGATCGCTGTCGCCCGATCGCTGATGACCAACGGATCAACGGACTCTGGAATCCCTTGCAACACATCGGCCAGAATTTGTTCGGGGTCTTCTGTACGGGGATTATCGGACGTGACCACTGCCAGATCCGCCAAGGTTGCCGCAATTTTGCCCATAATTGGTCGTTTTGTCCGGTCGCGATCGCCACCACAGCCAAACACACAGATCATTTTACCGGGAATAAAGGGTCGGGCCGCTTTGAGTAAATTTTCTAAACTGTCCGGCGTATGGGCATAATCCACAATCACACTAATATCCTGCTCCGGCTGGATTTGTACCCGTTCCATACGACCCGGCACCCCCATAAAATCGGGTAAACTCTTGACCATGGTCGCCAAATCTAACCCCAGATGTACCCCAGTGGCGATCGCCGCTAACAAATTAGCCAAATTAAACTGCCCCACCAAAGGAGACACAAAAGGCACAGCCCCCACCGGAGTCACCAGTGTTCCCCTTACCCCCGTTCCCCCATAGACCAGATCACGGGTATGGAAATCCGCCACCGAGTCATTGACCCCATAACTCCAAACCTTTTCAGGTGGTAACTGAGCGATTAACTGCGCCCCGTAACGATCCTCGCGGTTAATGATCGCCCGCCCTTTGAGGTAATGCTCCTGAAATAACAGGGCCTTAGCCGCAAAATACTCCTCCATGGTTTCATGGAAATCCAGGTGATCCTGGGTCAAATTGGTAAACACCGCCGCCTCAAATTCACAGGCCTTGACCCGCCCCTGGGCTAACGCGTGGGAACTGACTTCCATCACCGCGTATTGATTGCCCGCCGCGAGGGCCTGGGCCAGTTGCCCCTGTAATTCTGCCGCAAAGGGGGTGGTATGGGTAGCCGTTTGTTGGAAGCCAGCCCAGCGCGTATAAAGGGTTCCCAGCAATGCCGTCGGTTGTTGCCCTTGCTGTAAAAAATATTCGATTAAATGGGTGGTGGTCGTTTTACCGTTCGTTCCCGTGATCCCAATTAAGGTTAACTGCTGGCTTGGATAGCCATAAAAAGCGGCGGCCACCTGGGCACAGGCGGTTACCAGATCCTTGACGGCAATGACCCCTTGACCCGGTTGAGCGGGAAACTTGGCTAAGGCTGAGGGACTGACCAGAGCGGCGATCGCCCCCGATTCAAAGGCCCTGGGCCAAAACTCACCGCCATCTACGCGAGTCCCCGGCATCCCAATAAACAGGGATTGGGGAGAACAGGCATGGGAATTGGTGGAAATGGCCTGAATATCCTGGTCTAACACCGCCGAGTCAGAGACGGGCGCAAGTTCCGGGATCGCGTTCAGTAGTTCACCGAGTTTCATCGTCATTACCTTAGAGTCTAGGGAGTCTTTTGAGGATCACATATTCATCCCAAAACGGGAAGGGAAAGGCGTTAATTAACCATCAATTAACTATTAATTAACCATCTTTCTGCCCTGTTAGAAGCCCCAGGCTGTCCCTAGGTTCCGAGACCGGGGAGTAATCCCTCATACACAAAACCGGCGATCGCCCCCTTGCCCCAGTAATTGCGTCATCTCCGCTTCCGGTAGGGGCCGACTAAACCAATAGCCCTGCATCTCCTCGCACCCCAACGCCAGTAATTGATGGGCCTGCTCCAGGGTTTCCACCCCCTCGGCCACCACCTGCAAGTGAAACCCTTGACCCAGGGTAATAATCGTTTTGACGATCGCCATATCTTCCGTGCTATTGAGCAAATCCTTCACGAAAATCCGATCAATTTTTAAAGTATTAAAAGGAAATTGTTTTAAATAGGCCAACGAGGAATACCCCGTGCCAAAATCATCCAATGCGAGGTTAATGCCGGCCGCCTGAAATCGGTCTAGGGTCTGTCGGGCCATCATCACATCCTGCATCACCGCCGTTTCCGTTATTTCAAACTCTAGGCTACTGGGGTCTAGCCCCACCTCTCCCACAATTCGCAGGACATCGGCAATCAGATCGGGTTCCTGAAACTGTCGAGCCGATAAATTCACCGCTAATTTAATGGGGGGTAATCCCTGGCGTTGCCAAATAAGTTGTTGTTCGGCCGCCAACCGGATAATTTTTTCGCCAATGGGAATAATTAAACCACTCTCTTCCAACACATTTATATACTGCCCCGGCGCAATCAAACCATCATCCGGCGATCGCCAACGTAACAGGGCCTCCATCCCCACAATTTGCCCCGTACTGACCAAGACCCTGGGCTGATAATATAACAGAAACTCATCCCGTTCTAAGGCACGATGTAAATCCCGTTCTAACTTAAACCGATTAGATTGGCGTGAGGTAATTAAAGGATTATAAAAACGATAATGGGGAGTCGTTAAATCCTGATGATCATTCAACGCCGCATTAGCATTCATTAATAAGGTATCACTATTCTCTCCATGGTCGGGGTAGAAGGCAATCCCAATATTGGCTTGTAAATAAAGAGGCGTATTATTGACTAAAAAGGGTCTTTTTAAGACCTTTAATAAACGTTGAACCACCGCCTGGACTTCCTCCTCGGCTTCACAGGTCGTCAAGATAATGGCAAATTCATCCCCCTGCCAACGACAGAGCATATCCCCCGATCGCACATAGGTTCTCAACCGTTCCGTCACCAGACAAAGCACCTCATCGGCAATGGTATGGCCAAAAGTATCATTTAAAGATTGAAACTCCCGCAGATTTAAAAAGAGGACGGCCAATAGCCCAGAGTGAGCCTGATGGTCATTAATCAAACGGGATAATTCCTGACGAAAACCAAAGCGATTGGGTAAATCCGTCAAGGGGTCAAAAAAGGCTTGATAATTCAGGGATTGTTCAACGATTTTCCGCTCCGTAATATCAAAAATATAACTACGAATAAAGGGACTTTCGGCTAGATAATGAATATGCTGTTCAAAAAACTTTTCGTTGATTTTGACTTCACGGGTGACAATATAACCGCCGCGATCGCCCACACCGTCCAAAATGCCTTGCAGAAGGGGATGTTCTGACTGTTCCTGGGTTAACAGGGCAAAACGTTCATTAGCCGCAGAATTGAGATAGGTAATTTCCCCCTGGTAATTCACCTCAATAATCGGGTAAGGATTGTATTCAATAATAGATGCTAATTTTTTCAGCCGTTCCTGGGGTAATTCTTGGACAGGAGTATCTACCGTAATTGTATTTTCCCACTGTTCTTGGGGCATATAGGTACTAAAAGAACGGGCAGTCCGTACCTTAGCTGGAACTTGATTTTCTTCTAATTCCTGTTGGGAAGGCACTACCTGATAGTAACCCTTAATATCTACCCCAAAGGTAATCACATCCCCATGCTTTAACTCATACTCCAAATAGGAATCGCCATTGATCCAGACCCCATTACGACTCCGATTGCCCTCTAAATCACCGTCAATAATATGAAAGGAGACTTCTAAGCTCTCATTAATTTTTTTGAGGAGAGTGGCATGACGACGAGAAATCTGGGGGGAAGGAATAACAATGGAATTACTGGGGTGGCGGCCAATCAGATAGCAAGAATTTTGCAGATAGATGATGCGCTTAAAGGAAGGAGAGTCAATAATCAGGCGGTGCAACATAAAGTCAATGAAGGGGAACGAGAAAATCCCGTTGGTATCTTACTATTCTCTTTTCCCGGCCCACTTTATCGCAAGTAGCCCGGTCGTTATTGTAACGTTAAAAACCGTTCTAAAGCGGCAATCATTTGCGGGGGCCAACGGCGAATTTGCGTCACCCATTGCACATCTTGATAACGACTATCCATGCCTACGGCGGCAACCCAGTGGCTTTCGGCTTCTCCTTGGTTCCCTTCGGCCCATAACGCGGCGGTTAAAGCGGCTCGCATATCGGGAAACATGGGATATTTTCGCACTAAGTCCCGCATGGTTTTTACGGCTTCTGTTTTTTGGCCCATTTCGTAGAGGGCTAAGGCCGTATTGGCTCGCGCAAAGGCAAAGTCGGGTAGGATTTCTGAGGCTTTTTGAAAATCTTTAAGGGCTTTTGACCATTCTCCTAACCCCCCTTCGGCATTGCCCCGATTGTTGTAGGCGTAGGCATCCTGGGGATCTAGGGCTAATACCCGGTTATAGTCGGCGATCGCCTCGGTAAAATGGCCCTGGGCTTCCAGGGCGGCCCCCCGATTGAGATAGGGATCGGGCTGATCCGGGGCCAATTCAATGGCTTGATTAAAATCTGCGATCGCTTCGGTTAATTTGCGTTGACTAACTCGGCTATTACCGCGATTACTCCACACTGCCGGATTCTGGGGAAACTCTTCAATTAAGGTTGTCCAATACTGTTCGGCCAGGGCAAAATTGCCTTTTTCGGTTGCCGTCATTGCTTTTTGGGCGATCGCCTCCCCTGCTTCCAATTGTTCCGGGGTAATCGGTAACTGGTCTTCCCCCAGGGCCATCCCAGGGACACTCACCACCAGACAAACCAGTAACACGAAAGCAACCCACCGCGATCGCTGGAGAAACCAGGAAACAAAGGCAACCAACGATTTCATCACCCTAGGCCACACCCAGGCTCGGTCTATAATAAACATGAAAGTTAGACAGTCCTTACACCAACAGGGTTAACAATGTTGCCTTAGTTTACCGAAAAACTGAGTTTAAAGCCTCTCCATGGGGTTCTTTTTCCGGGCGATCGCTGAGTTCTCCTAGGTTGGCTTTGGCGTAGTCAATGGTCACTTAATACACAATGAGATTTTTTGGGTATTTTGCTGTTTTACGTAAACTTTCTGTTCTTAAATTTCCCTTGCTAGGTATTTTTTGAGGATAATAGAGGATACTTGAGCTATGCGGCAATAGGTTGGGGAAGGGGGAGCGATTTACCACGTGCAGTGTAGTCTTTCGCCTTTTATCCTTTATCAGGCGCGATCACAAATTCACCTAAAGTATCCAGTTAACTCGCAAGAATGTACAATAAAATAAAATATATTAAAGATTATTCGCCATGACACAAGAAATTACCGAGTCCAAAACATCTTCGTTATTGGTTATTAATAACACAGCTAAATCTATTTTAAATAAAGCGACTGGGTTTATCGGAAAATATGATTTTACCCTTAATCCCTATCGCGGTTGTCAATATGGCTGTAGTTATTGTTACGCAACAGCTTTTAGCCCTAATCAACAAATGAGACAGAATTGGGGAAAATGGGTAATTATTAAAGAAAATGCCGCAGAACTTCTTCGTAAAGAGTTAGAAAAGTTGAAAACAAAGCAGTTAACATCACCAAGCATTTATATGAGTAGTGTAACCGATCCCTATCAACCAATTGAAACAAAAACACTTTTAACACGCTCTATATTAGAGGTTTTGCTGGATTATCAGCCTATTTTAGTATTACAAACTCGTAGTCCGGTGATTGTTAGAGATGCTGATTTATTAAGACAATTCAAGACCTTACGGATTAATATGAGTATTCCGACTTTTAGCGAAGCAGTCAGAAGAGATTTTGAGCCGCGATCACCGAGTATTATTTCTCGATTACAAGCAATGTCTAAACTTAAATTTCTATTGCCCTATGATCAAGATCATGAAATAAAATTTTCTATTACAGTGACCCCTTTATTGCCTTCTTATGAGCGAGATATTAATCATTGTCTAACAAAACTACATGATTTTGATCGTATTGTTATTCAACCTTTTCATGCTACTAAACAAACCTCTTTAACTGCTTCTACTCCGAAAGCCGCAATACAATTGAAAGAAAAATACGCTTGGTGGTATAATCGAGAAAAAGATAATTATCTTCAGTTTAAAGAGCAACTCACAGGATTAACTTTATCTGGAGTTGAAATTAAAGAAGGAGAGGAGGGATTCCGCTATGATTAAATTTTTAACAAACTGGTGGCAAGTAGAAAAAATTAAGCAGGCCATTCGTCGCCAAAATTTTTCACAGGCAGAAAAATTAATTCGATTTAGACAACAGCAAAAAATCAAGCTCTCTTTACTAGAGCAATTATTTTTGCAAAATATTAATCTTCAGGGAAATATCGAAGAAAAAAACAAACAGTTGCTTACTTTAGAATCAATTGTAAAATTATCTCAGAAGTTTTTAGAGCCTAATCAAAATTTTATTTGGTATATTGAAGATTGCTTCAAGTTTATTGACCATGATCCCTTTAAACTCCAATGTACAGGTATAGACTTTGATGTTTTTGAATCTTTAGAAACAAACTTAGTTGACTACTTGAAATCCGAAATAAACAATAAAAATTTATCTTCGAGGCAAGTCAAGATAGAATTAAAAAAAGCGAAAGAAGACTTGGAAAGACTCAAAAAAGGAGATGATCCTGATTATGATGCAAAATTTAGTCCTCATGTCTATCTAATTCAATACTTTTTGGATAATGTTTATTGTAATTATTTAGCTCTATTTTTAATTTATCGTTCAGGTTATTTTAATGAGCAGTTAAAGATTCTTGATATAGCGGCTGGCCCAAGTACGATGTTATTTGGGTTAAATCTATTCAC
Source organism: Merismopediaceae cyanobacterium (assembly GCA_035286205.1). Classification (GTDB taxonomy): domain Bacteria; phylum Cyanobacteriota; class Cyanobacteriia; order Cyanobacteriales; family Microcystaceae; genus Woronichinia. The sequence continues at coordinate 1,095 of JAYKIP010000320.1, read as the reverse complement.
TCAATCGCTTTCTAAGTTTGTTGATGTCTCTCAATTTAATTTTTCCTACTATTCTCTAGAAAAGCAAGTATCTTTGCAAATTCAAGGTTCAAAGTTTTGGCGATATTATCTAAATACTCAAACTCAACCTATTAATGCTTATTGCCAGTTTAATACTAAGGATTTATTTGAATATAAAAACTTCAAACATCAACTGCCTAAGACTTTTTTTGATTTTATTGTTATCTCTCATTGTTTTTTCTATGATGACGAAAATCGTGAGCAATCCTATTCCATCTATAAAAATATTTTTCAACAATGTTTATCAAGTCAAGGAAAAGTTTTATTAATTATTCAGAGAAATAAACTTTATAAAACTTATAATTCTTTCCCAGAAGAAAATATTCAAGTTGAAAATCAAGCTGTTAATAATTTTTTGAAACTGTTAGGGCTAGAGCTAATTTGGTATAAATACTTAACTTCTACCGGACAAAGAACAGTCATGAAGTCAGGTTTTTCAACGTTTGCATCCAAAAATCTTCGCAAGCAAAATTATTTATCAATACTTAAACAAAAGTATTTTGATCAGCAATTCATATCTGATTATGTAATAGACGATTTTGTTATCTTTACTCAAGTATCCAAATAACAATTTATTTTATTTTCACTTACAATTTAATTGGTTGGCAATAATGAAAGCAATTAAAACAATGGCAACAATCAATGAGCAAGGGCAACCCACTTTGGATCACCCCTTGCTAATGAATCAACATAGCCGAGTAGAGGCTATAGTTCTTATTCCAGAAAATGATGATTTTGATGAACCGTCCGAAGCAGAAATATTAGCAGATTTTTGTCAGGCTTGGCACGAAGCAATGACAGGACAAACTATTCCGCTTTCTCAACTTTGGGAATTTTAACCTAATTAATATAGGCACTCAAAAAAATTAATTGACTGACCAACTTTCTGCCGCTCTTTGATTAATCAAATTCCAAACGAATAAAATCCTGATAGTAATTTGCTATCTCCAAATCCATTAACTCCTTATTCGCATAATAATAAGTAAGAGCCGCATAAACCTGTTCCGTTTTTAGATGGGGCCTTTGCAAAATAAT
>JAYKIP010000319.1:0-8946 GCA_035286205.1 Merismopediaceae cyanobacterium | reverse complement strand
TAATAATCCATCCGGACAACCATAAAATCAATAAAATTTGTCCCCATCCAACCAGAAAATAACTTAATATCCCTAAGCCCAAGGCAAAAATGACTTTTTCCCCCGGCGGTAAAGAACGGAGAGCATTCTGATAGGCGATCGCATCGAGGGGAACTAAAATCATAGGATTTTAAATGATTAACAATACTCCGTCTAACTCGAAACTATTTGTTTTTTGATTCCTTAAGGCGATCCCCCTAAATCCCCCTTAAAAAAGGGGACTTTTCCCTTAAAATATTACTTTTTCCCCTGGGATTTCCCCCGATAAAAACCAATGCCATAGCCGACAATACCGGCTCCGATCGCCGCCTGGGTGGCAAATAAAAAACTTTCGACTTCCGGACTAGAGGGCTTAAAGAGAGATTGAAACCAGGGTTGATAATGGGGATGATCGAGGGTAATCCTCTCCTGAGCTTGACTATCGGCCCCAGTATAATCTCCCTTAATCCCCAATAATGGCATCAAAGCTAAGGCGACAACGGCGGTGACTAACCACAAATTTTGAGAGGTGAAACGTTGCATAATGACTATAACCTTCCTGTTACTTTTTGATGATTTTAAGCTGGCGTGATTACCCCCTTAATTCTTGCAACAGTAATAATTCTTCCTGGGCATAATCCTGTAACCAATTCCAGACTAAAACCGTTAACAATCCTTCCGCGATCGCCAGGGGAATTTGTGTAAATGAGAAGATCCCTGCAAATTTCAGAAACGCCATCATTATGCCTCCATCGGCATCAGGAAAAGCCAAGGCTAATTGGAGAGCCGTCACCAAATACGTTCCTAAATTACCGCAGACCGCCGCCCCAAAAATAGCCAATTTTCGATTTCCCAAACGCCATAAGCCCTGATAACAACCCCATGCCAACCCAGGTCCGGCGATCGCCATGGCCACCGCATTCGCGCCGAGGGTGGTTAAGCCGCCATGGGCCAACAATAGAGCTTGAAATAGGAGGACGAGGGTTCCCAAGATGGTCATTACCCAGGGGCCAAACAAGATCGCGCCGAGGGCGGTGCCGGTGGGATGGGAAGAACTGCCCGTAACCGAGGGAATTTTCAACGCCGATAACACAAAGGTAAAGGCTCCGGCGACGGCTAATAATAACTTTAATTCGGGATTCGCCTGGGTAATTTGGGTTAATTGACGCAATCCCATCATCCAAAACGGTAATGCTACTAAATACCAGAAAATCACCCAGGGCAGGGGCAAAAAACCCTCTGTAATGTGCATCGCCTGGGCCGCATTAGCCGTGCCGATAATTAAATACAACGTCAGCCCAGTCATTCCCCCCAGGCTAACCCAAGTCCTTTTTTTCATGCCCTCTGTACCTCGCAGAGTGATACAACCCAAAACGATGGCGGGCATCCTGACTTAGACAGCAAAGGGAGGAACCCTAGATTTTTCGCTATCCTTACAGTTGCGGGACAGTGTGGGACTCTCACCCAGCTTTCCCCCTTACCTCTGTTGACTGCTCCCCAACAGAACCATTACCGTTCACCTTATCACGGCGATCGCGGTTCGCTGTCACAAAAACGGCATTTGTTTATGAATCTTCATTGGTTGACTGAGAATCCTAAGCATCCGGAGAGGAGTGATCCCCGTCTCACGGAAGACACCACCCTGAACCTATTACACCAATTTCAACAGCGTGACATTACCCTTCTCCCTAACCCCTCTCAGACAGAGCCTCTGACCCTTTCCACCAATTATGTTTGTCAGGGCCAAGGTCAACCCCCAATTTTGCTCCTCCATGGCTTTGACAGTTCTATTTTGGAATTTCGCCGTTTGATTCCCTGTCTAGCCGAAAAACATCAAGTCTGGGCGATCGATCTCCTGGGTTTTGGTTTTACGGAACGCTCTCTCTCGGTCACCCCTTCCCCCGACACGATTAAAACTCATTTGTATTATGCCTGGAAAACCCTTCTGCAAGAACCGGTCATTTTAGTCGGAGTGTCCATGGGGGGAGCCGCCGCCCTAGATTTTACCCTGACCTCCCCGGAGCTAGTCCGTCAATTAGTGCTGATAGATAGTGCCGGATTAGCCAAACCGCCCCTGGCCAGCCGTTGGATGTTTCCACCTCTGGATCGTTGGGCCACGCAATTTTTAGCCAATCCCCAAGTCCGGCAACAAATTAGCCGAGGAGCCTATTACGACAAATCCTTCGCCAGTGAGGATGCCCAGGCCTGTGCCGCTCTTCATTTAAACTGTCCCTACTGGAGCGAAAGTTTGATTGCTTTTACCAAAAGTGGTGGTTACGGTTCCTTTCGGGGCCAACTCTCCCAGGTCAAAACGCCTACCTTAATTATCTGGGGTGAACAGGATCAAATTTTGGGGACAAAAGCGGCCCGCCAATTTCAGCAACTTATGCCCCAGAGTCTATTAGTCTGGTTGCCGGCCTGTGGTCATGTTCCCCATTTGGAAAAACCCCAGGAAACCGCCCAAGCGATTCTCGATTTCGGCGATCGCCCTTGACCGAAACCCTCTCTATCAAAAGTAGCGTTTTTGCTCCTGGCTCCCCACTCTGGGGGAGAAAATAATAGTAAAATTTTGCAAACAGTGTACCCCCTAGACCCTAAAACATGAACTCTTCCCTATTTACGGTTGAAAATCTTTCCGTTAGCTACCCCGGTAGCGAAACTTGGTCAGTGAAAGAGGTGTCTTTTACTCTCAATCGGGGGGAAAAAATGGGATTGGTGGGGGAGTCCGGCTGTGGGAAATCTACCCTAGGACGCACGGTGATGCGTTTATTGCCCCCTCAAACTCGTCATCAGGGAACGGTCAATTTTGAAGGGCGATCGGTATTTGATTTAGACCCAGTCGCTTTACGACAATTTCGCGGTGAGGTGGTGGCCCTGGTTTTCCAAGACCCGATGACCCGTCTCGATCCGTTGATGACCATTGGCGATCACTGTGTAGAAACCCTGTTAGCCCATCAACCCCAATTATCGAAAGCCGCCGCCAAAGAGCAGGCCCTCTCCACTTTAGACCGGGTCAAAATTCCCGCTTCCCGGTGGAGTCAATATCCCCATGAATTTAGTGGCGGGATGCGGCAACGGGTGGCCATGGCCCTCGCTTTATTGTTAAAACCGAAAATGATTGTGGCCGATGAACCTACGACAGCCTTAGATGTGACGGTCGCCGCCGAAATTTTGAAGGAATTAACCCGTCTTTGTGCCGAAGATGAGATGGCCTTATTATTAATTTCCCATGATTTAGCGATGGTGGGGGAATACTGCGATCGCCTGGCGGTAATGAACCAGGGGGAATTTGTAGAAATGGGGGTAACCAACGAGATTTTATATAATCCCCAACATCCCTATACCCAATCCTTGTTAGAAGCGGCGTTACATATCCACGATTTAGACCATAAAACGGATCGTTTAGTCGAGCGACAGGAACCTTTATTAAAAGTCACGGAATTAAAACAATATTTCACCTTAGAAGGTAATTTGATTCAGCAATTTTTCACCCCCAACAAAACCTATATTAAAGCCGTAGATGATTTAAATTTTGTCATTTATCCGGGTGAAACTTTGGGGTTAGTGGGAGAATCGGGTTGTGGCAAAAGTACCCTTTCCCGCACGATTTTACAGTTACTCAAACCTACGTCCGGAGCAATTTTGTTTCACGGGGAAGACCTCGCCCAATTATCGGAAACGGCGATGCGGGGTAAACGTCGGCAACTACAAATGATTTTTCAAGATCCCAATGCCTGTCTCAATCCGATGATGACCATTGGCCAAAGTATTGCTGAACCGTTATTAATTCATCAATTGGCTTCTCCCTCTGAAGCAGAAACCCAGGTCAAAGCCATGTTAGAGCGGGTCAAATTAACCCCCGTCGAGGACTATTACCATCGTTATCCCAAGGAATTATCCGGCGGACAACAGCAACGGGTGGCGATCGCCAGGGCCTTAATTACCAAACCGCAATTAGTCATCTGTGATGAACCGGTGAGTATGTTAGATGCCAGTGTGCAAAGTCAGGTTTTAGATTTAATGTTGGAACTCAAAGCTGATTTTAATTTGACCTATCTATTTATTACCCATGACCTGTGGGTAGCGCGTTTCTTCTGCGATCGCATTGCGGTCATGAATCAGGGAAAAATTGTCGAAATTGGCCCCACAGAGTCTATTTTTACGAATCCCCAGGATGATTACACCAAACGGCTATTAGGAGCGGCTCCTTTATTAGCGAAAGTGGCTTAAAAATTGAGTGAATTACAAATGTTAAAGCCTTAAGCCGAGACCGGAGTTAACGGAGGTAAAAGGGGTTCGATAGCAGTGGAATCTACGACGGAAGAATAATGTTCAATGGTGATCCCAACGGGAACCCCCTGATGATCCAGATCAATCACCAAGTTTTCCTGGATGGCTTCCGATTCTACACTGGGGCGATCGGCTAAATTGATGTATAGGGTATCGGTGTCGGGAAAATATTGGATTTGCATTTTACCCTAACCTAAAGACGGTAAACAACGAATAAACTCCAGGGGTAACCCATCCCCATCGGCAATAAAACACACCTCATAAACGCGATCGCCGATCATTTGTTGACCCGGCTCTAACAACACCCGTAATGGTGAATAAAGGTCAGGATTGGCCTGATGTTTTTCGGCAAACACCTGACGGTAATGAGCTAACCAAAAGGGTAAACTTTCCGCCTGCTCCGTCACATCAAAAGAAAGATGGTAATACCCCACATAATGTTCATCCCCAAAGGCATCAGGGGCCGGGTGCGGTTCGGGAACCTGGATCAACTCCAACCGTCCTAAAACCCCAGTTAACCAACAGGCCAGGGTGTAACCCGTTGTAAAACGTTCCTGCACGGTAAAGCCCAACACCTCATAAAAGGCGATCGCCCGATGGATATTCGCTGTCCGAATGGAAACATGGTGGAGCATATCATCCCCTCATCGCCCTAATTGTCCCCATTGTATCCCAACCGCCTGAAGACCATCCCCAGTTTTTTTGTAGCTTTCGATACTATTTTCCTCGCCCAAAGAAACCCGCCAGGATTCCCGCCCCAATTTCAAGAAATCCCCCCCAGGGCATTAACCGTTAGATTTTTTTGACGGACAATCTATTTCTGGATAACTCCATAGTATTTCAATTATTCTGCCGTTAGGCTTGATCCCCAGCCAGTCAAAGCGGTGAATCCCTCCTTTTGTGCCCTGGGCCACATCGGCGCGAAGTCACTCGACCTCGAATTGTATCGTTTTGTAAAAAGATTATTAAAAGAACCTAAAGATGGAAAATCGCCGGGGATCAAGGAAAAGGGCGTGGGATCGGCTTTCTGAGCGTTTAGCCCCCCGGAAGTCTAGGGCATAATAGGATCAAGTTTTAAAACAAAAACCGATTTAGGTCTGGTTTTTCTACTCACAACACTTTTGAGAGTTTCCTATGAAAACCGCGAATTTTATGACCTCGTCTTGTCGCTATTGCCGCTACTACCAGGCGGAAGGTCGTCGTGGAGGAGTCTGTCATCAATTAAGTGTCCCAGTGCAAGGGGAGTGGAAAGCCTGTGCCTTAGCCGCCCGTCCCTTTAGCAGTCCCTGGGAAAATTTAGAAGAGTTGGTACGCCTAGAACATTCGTTGAGTCTGCCGGCTTCCCAGAAAACCCCGACGGAAGTGGTATCCTCCCAGCGATCGCCTTCCTAGGGGAGCCAGGGGTACTGCTGAAAATTCGGCGGACGTTTTTCCAAAAAAGCCTGTTTGCCTTCGCTACCTTCTTCGGTCATGTAGTAGAGGAGAGTAGCGTTACCGGCTAGTTCCTGTAACCCCGCTTGACCATCACAGTCGGCATTAAACGCTGATTTCAAACAACGGATCGCCAGGGGACTCTTCGTTAAAATTTCCTGGGCCCATTGGATACCCTCCGTTTCCAGTTGTTCGACGGGGACAACCGTGTTCACTAGACCCATGGCTAACGCCTGATTCGCATCATACTGCCGACAGAGATACCAGATTTCCCGTGCTTTTTTTTGTCCGACAATTCTTGCTAAATAGCTGGAGCCAAATCCCCCATCAAAACTGCCCACCTTCGGCCCGGTTTGCCCAAAAATAGCGTTGTCAGCCGCGATCGTTAAATCACAGACCAGATGTAGCACGTGGCCACCGCCGATCGCGTATCCCGCCACCAGAGCAATAACCACTTTGGGCATCGAGCGAATCAGACGTTGTAAATCTAGGACATTTAACCGAGGCACTCCCCGGTCATCCAGATACCCCGCTTCGCCACGCACCGATTGATCGCCCCCCGAACAGAAAGCGTACTTCCCATCACTGTGGGGGCCGGCCCCTGTTAATAAAACGACTCCGATCTGGGGATCTTCCCGTGCATCCCAAAAGGCTTCATAGAGTTCCATGACGGTTTTGGGGCGAAAGGCATTGCGTTTATGGGGACGATTAATGGTGATTTTGGCGATCCCCTGCCATTTGTGATAGAAAATATCCTCGTAGGTTTTGACGCTTTGCCAATCGGGTTGCATATCCGAAAAAGTCGCTAGAAAAAAAGGTATGTCTAACTATAACAGGGTCTTTGACAGGATTCTAACGCTTTAAAATATTCCCATAGTAGAGGGGTTCCGTTTTCACGGTGACAACCTGGGGCGGGGTGGCATCGGGGGGATAGAGAAAGTCCAGGGTCACGTTGCGTTGCTCACCGGGCATCAGGTTCAAAATCACCAACGGATCGCCCTGTTGTCCCTGACGTTGGGTGAGGTGAAAGAAACGATTTTGTTGTTGTCCCCGATCATCGGTATAGCTGACCTTAACTGTGCCTCGGAAAAAGATTTGCCCACTGGGACGACTCACGAAAAAGAGGCGATCGCTGTATTGGTCTTGCTTAATCGGGGTTTGCAGGGTCACACTCACACTCTGGCGACTATCGGTTTTATTCCGTAGGGGCAGTTGCAGTTGGTATTGCACCCCGTAATTACCATGGGCTAAATACGCAGTATCCGGATAGCGGGCCACCATCGGCGCACTTTGGACTTGACGAGTGCCATAGGTTCCCACCGTCACTGTACTGAGGGGATAGGAAAAGGCTTGATTTCTGGAGGGGATCGTCAAATATTTGGCCCCCGGTTTATCCAAGAGCGTGGCTTTCCATTCTGACCCCACAGACACACCGGCCACACGACCGTAAATATTGCTATTGGGATTATTGGGATTAATTTGGTGGGGAGGGGTCGGCACCTTGTCGCGGGGATACACTAAACGTCCCCTGGCTAGAAGTCCTTCCCATTCCGGCAATACCGGCGGACGATATTTCACCACCGTAGGCGGTTTATCCTCTTTCACTTCTCCCGTTTCCGGGTCAATCACCGGGATCACTTCGGGAACTGCGGCCATGGCTAAATTGGCCATATAAACCGGGCCATCACTTTGTAAGCGCAAATAGGTCGAGCGGGCGTTACTGGTGGTAATGGGCAGGATGAATAACATCGCGCTCTGTTGAGGCGGGACGGTAATCTGACGCGGAAATACCGGTTGGCTGGCTCCTCTCAAGAGATCACTCATTAACCTGGAGCCTGGCCCAGAAAATACTTGCCCATGGGGATCTTCCACTAGGGCCGGTAATTCGACAAAGGGGGCATCGGGAGAAGTTAAATAACTACTGCCCTGTAATACGCGAACCGTCACCGGGCGATCGCTGGGATTCGCAACAATGACTCCCTGATAAAGGGTACGGGAATCCCCCTGGGGACGAGCAATATGGTGAGAGAAAAAATCAAATCGCCCTTGGAAGGCTTTATTGAGATGGGCTTGATAGTCTATTTTGCCCGCTTGGGGAAAGGTAGATAACAAAATGCCGCTAGTTTGTACCACTTCGGGGCTGTTGCTGTTGAACACCGGTACGTCATTTAAGCGGCCAGGCAGGGGGCGAATTTCCTGGGGTTGGGTAATAAATTCCGATTGAACGGGGGGAGTCGGTGCGGTGACCACCTGGGCAACCAGTAGTGAGGGTAACAGTGAGAGCATAGGAGTAAAATAAACGTGACGGGAGAGTAATTGTCCCTATTAGCTTGCTAGTCGGAAACCTTCTTGTCAAGTCTTCGTCTCGATTCCATCTAAAAATTGTGACTCACATCATGCCCCCTACTCAAACGGTGATTGATTGATGGCGATCGCCCTCATACCATTTTTCATTATGTCTGACAGGTTCAATCCACTCAGTGTAAGGCTTTCACTTAGCTGATCTCTGACACAGGTTTTGAAAAAGGGCCTTAGCACTGGTTAGGGTAAAAATAGGAACACTCTCTTAAGAGGATAGATTATGACCACTGTTCAAACGAGCCATTATGAAAGTGATTTTGCCCTTTGGGTTGAGGATACGGTCGCCCAGTTGAAATCACAGAATTTCCAGCAAGTAGATTGGGTTAATTTGATTGAGGAGGTTGAGTCCTTGGGCCAAAGTCAACGAAGTTCTGTGCGGAGTTATTTAGTACGATTATTAGAGCATTTATTAAAGCGTTGTTATGTGGCAATCCCGGATTGTCATCGTGGTTGGGAAATTGAAATTCGGAATTTTCGTCAACGTTTAATGTTTGAGTTAGAAGATTCACCCAGCCTTAAGCATTTTATGCTGGAGATTCTGCCAAAGTGTTACGGAATGGCCTTAGAGACGGTTAAGGATAGTTATCCCCAGGTTATTTTCCCTGAGAATTGTCCTTTTCCGAGTCAGATCGAAAGTTTATTAAAAGATAAGTTCTGGCAAAAAAATTAACAAAAATATTTTTGTTTTTATTTCTTTTAAGAACAGCGATCATCAGTTGCTTCATAAGTAAATCGTTTTTTTGCTCTGGGGTGCGAGAATTTAACGAGAGCGTTTAGGACTTGTCAATCTTTTTGCTACAAACGTGGCGATCGCCCTAGGGATCATCAGTCGGAATTTTGAGTTAG
>JAYKIP010000318.1:0-4061 GCA_035286205.1 Merismopediaceae cyanobacterium | reverse complement strand
GGTTTATAACTTCCCGTTTGCTCAAAATACTCATGCTCAATATTCATCGAAGCAATATAATAGGGCAATAACATCACCTCATTACAATGTAAATCATGCTCATATTTATAGGGTAAAGCCGACTTTTGAATCTCCACAATTTCCTGCATTACCCGCAAAATAAAATTGCCCGTTCCCACAAACGGATCAAGAATATGAACCCCCTTATCTACCAAGGATTTACCAAACTCTCGCTGTAAAATATCCTCCACACTTTTCACCATAAAATTCACAATTGGTTGCGGTGTATAAACAATCCCGTGCGTGTCTGCAATCTTGACCGAAAACCCCTGAAAAAACTTCTCATAAATTAAATTTAAAAAACCCTGCTTTTGCGAAAAATCATCAATCGTTGCCGCCGTTTCTTCGATCGCCCCATAAAAACGGTCTAACTTACTCAAAAAATGAGAACGACTAAAATGCTTAGAAGTCAACGCATCAATCACCTTTTCAATTTCCACCGCAATCACATTCTTCCGCGCAAAGTCTGGATGATTAAACACACTGCGAAAAATACGCTCTGTTAACAAATGCTGAATTAACATTTCTTCAACAGCGGCCTCCGATAAATTGGGATTAATAGACTTGCGACATAACCCAACAAAATCCCCAAATACCTCAATAAACTTTTTATTAATCTTCTCCTGTTCCCGAATTAATCCTAATAAAGCCTCTGCGTGTTCCTTCACGCGATCGCTGAACTCAATCGCCGCCCTTTCCCATTGCTCAATCTTCGGCGGTGCATACTCAAAAAACTGCTTAACAACATCCACCAATATCTGCGGTTGCGAAATATCCTCATCACAAACTAACTGTCCATCTTGATATAAAATCGCGCGATCGGGACGCTGAAAAATAATATTATCCCTCGGATAACCCACCGCAAACTTTTTCTGTACCTCCTTTTTCAAATCATCCTTAATATCCTTTGCTTCCCATAAACCCCGCATCAAATTATATTCATCCACCAAAGCCCCATCTACCCGTAACGGTTGCTTTTTCGGTCGCTTAATTTGATATTGCTGAATTAACGTCCACTAAAATTGTCGCCCACAGGATTCCAATAACTGCTGAAAAGCTGAGGCCACCGTTCCCTCGTTATCCTGCCCTAAACGCTGATACTGTTCTAATGCCTCATAGTAAGCTCGAATCGGTTTATGGTTGGGCTTAAGATTGAGTAGCATCATCGTGAACACCGTCCTTTCTACCATCCCCATTGTATCAGGCTTTGATTGAGGCAATTCACCCAATGCCTAACGCTTCTGTTCAATAATAAACGTACTATGAATCCATCGCCCCGTCTCATCATAACTACGGATTAACCGTTGCCGTTCTGTGGGTGATACTAACCAGCCTAATTCGACAAAAAACGGTTGGCGTAATTCCAATTTTAAAGGCGTATTGGTCGAAACGCCATCCGGTAACATCAAAAAATGACGGGAAGGTGTTGACGTAAATTCTAATTGTTGACCTTTAACTAGGGCCGTTGAAGTGAGAGTTTGACCGGCAAAACTTAGGGTTTGCTGAAGTTTATTCTGTCCTAAATCTTCGATGACCAATTGCGTGGAATAGGTTTCCGAGGGTGTCCAATCCGCATAGACTTGATGGGCTTTTCCTTCCCAGGTTCCCCATAATTGCTCCAGCGTTAAAGGTGGCCGTTCCTGGGCTTGACTGCCCTGCCGAAATTCCCGAATTAAAATTAACTGGGCCAATGCACTGTTCTTATCAAATAACTGCACAAATCGTAAGCGGCGATCGCCAGCCACAAAACCATATTCTGCGCCAAAATCCGCAAACGGACTGAACTGGACTGGCCCCTTAGAAAACGCTCCCGTCTCAAAAAAGATATTTTGAGGCCCTACCGACCGATAATCCTGAACGTAATCCTGGGAAGGCGGATCATCGTAACTACCCCCTGCAAAACGCCGCAACCGAAAACGGACTAATTGATTCTCCTCAAAACCTTCTAGGGTCAAAATACTCGGCACAGAACCTAAAATATCTCCCGTCAGCGAAACATTGGTAAAACTGCCCCGCCATTCCCCTAAATTCTTGAGAAAATTTTGCCAATTATTTTCCATCATAATAATCAATCCTCAGAGTCGTTATCAAGTGTGTATTGAGTATTTGTATTTAGTATTCAATGCCTGCTTGGGCTTTAATATTTTGCTCCTTAAAGGGATGTTTTACCAAAGTCATTTCTGTCACTAAATCAGCCACTTGAATTAACTCCGTTGGAGCCTTACGACCAGTTAAAATCACATGGGTATTTTCTGGTTTTGCCGCTAACCCGTCCAACACTTGTTGAATCTCTAAGTACCCCAAACTCAGGGCAATATTAATTTCATCAAATAACACTAACTTAAAGTCCGGATTGCGTAGATAACTTAACCCCTTTTCCCAAGCGGCCTGGGCCTTTTGGCGATCGCGATCGCGGTCTTGGGTTTCCCAGGTAAAGCCTTCCCCCATCGCATGAAACTCAATCTGGTCTTGCCAGGGAAGAAACGCAGCCTTTTCGGCGGGTTCCCAGGCTCCCTTAATAAACTGAATAATCGCCACTTTGAAACCGTGACCCAGGGAACGTAGGACCATCCCCAGGGCCGCAGTCGTTTTCCCTTTACCATTACCCGTATGAACAATCACTAATCCCTTTTCTGCTTGGGCTTGGGAGAGTCGCTGGTCCTGGACTTCCTTACGGCGTTGCATTTTAGCTTGGTATTGTTCGGGGGAAAGGCTCTGGGTCATTTTTTTCACAGAAATAGCTAGTCTAATTATAACGCTGAGGGGATGCCCTAGTTAACTTTTTATTGCAAAGGGGATTATTTGCAGGGAAACCTAGTAAGATCAAATTAAATGAATGACATTGATCCCTAACGGATGCCAGAAGAATCCAGGAGGTTGTTATGGTTTATGTCAAAACCGAAGAGAACTACAGTGATGATTGGGATTTAGAGGAGTCGGAAATCGAGGAAATTTTGCTGGGGGATTTGACCACAGTGGATGCTTCTCATTTGTTTTTTGATGGTTTGACCGATAGAGATACAGGCTTGGGTCGGGTGCTAGAAAAACTCAGACTGCCCCATCTTTCTAAAGACAATTTAACGGGGGGCGACCTCGAAGATGATTGGTATCAAGCGGAGGTGGTCGGGGAAGAGGCCGTGGGGGGGGATAATCCAACCCCGGATCAAAATGTGACGGAAGACCTGTTGGTTTCCATGGGCATTCCTAGCACAGATGGTCGAGATATTCAGACCTTACCCCGCATGACCGGGCGCGATCGCCATCGTTGGGAACTGGAACCGGATTCCGCCGAGGATTACGAGGAAAGACGCTGGGAGTAGTGTCAGGGACGCATGGGCCAAAGCTATGAAATCACCGGCATCATCCTCAAGGGCAGTCCATTGGGTGAGAGCGATCGCCTACTCACGATTCTTTCTCCGGAACAGGGTTTACTGCGGGTCGTAGCCCCAGGAGCCAGAACACCGAAATCGCCGTTAAGGGGACGCTGTGAAATCTTTCAGATCAATCATTTTCTGCTCTATAGCGGCAAATCCTTGCCCCGTATCCAACAAATCGAACGCTTGGCCGCCTATCCCCGGCTCAGTCAAACGGTCAATCAGTTAACGGCGGGTCAGTACCTGGGGGAAGTGGTCTTAAGTTTTGCCCTCACCGAACAGCCCCAGGGGGAGTTGTATAGTCTTTTTACAGAACATTTACGCCGCCTAGGGGAATTAACCACCGAGGATTGTCTGCACGCCTATCTGACCCAGGCTTTGTTTCATCTGTTGGCGTTAGGAGGATTTGCACCAACGGTACATCGTTGCGGCCTCAGTCAAACGGTAATTCAAGTGAATTATGAAGATCCCCGTTGGCAGATGGGGTTTTCCCTGGAACAGGGCGGTCTAGTGTATTTACCCGATTACCCGGTTGCTCCTCCCTCACGGCCCATCCCCACTTCCCGGCGCGTCAATGCCATCGAAGTCACCCTATTACAGCACTTAAGTAGAGCCACGTTACCCGTT
>JAYKIP010000317.1:0-10987 GCA_035286205.1 Merismopediaceae cyanobacterium | reverse complement strand
TTCGGGCCCAACAAACGGCCCAGATCCTCCTAGAACAGGGTCTCAGCGATCGCCTAGAAACCCTTGAAGCTTTAGCCCCTGGGGGAAATATCCAGGACTTTTGCCAAAGCCCCATGACCCCGGATACGGTCTTGGCCCTCGTTGGTCATCAACCCGATCTCGGTTGCTGGGCAGAACAATTGCTGTGGGGACAGAGCGGCGATAAATTTCTGCTGAAAAAAGCCGGGATCATTGGCCTTCAGTTACCGGCAACGGACAGGATCACCCTCGGTCAAGGTCAATGCTTTTTATTAACCTCACCGAAATGGTTACTCTAGGAAAACCACCCTTTACGACGCTTTTTCGACCGTTTTTGGGCGAGATCCTGGGGATGGAGATAGGTTACTGCATCATCTAGAGGTAATGTCCGCAAACGATGGGTTTCAGTATGCACCTGATAGACTAAGCGATTGGTAATATCTAAAGCGGTTAACCAGCCACTATGGGGATGATAGGCTCCGGTATCAATATCGAGCCAGCCCGCACCACAGACTAATTGGCCGGATTCGACATTGGGAAAGGTAAACGTAATAGTATGACCCGTGATAATTAATTTATCAGCAAAGAAGGGATAGGGGCTGGTATGAAATTCTTCCCGAATCCAACAGAATTGTTCTTCATTCTGCTTTGCCAAGGGAAGTTGGGGATCAAGCCCCGCATGGACGAGCCAAATATCCCCTAGGTCTAAATACAAAGGGAGATTTTGCATCCATTCGATATGCTCCTGGGGAATCTGATGGTTATAACTCACCAGGGTCGGATGACCGCCACTGTACAGCCAAAATTGCAACACCTGGGGCGCGACACTCCCACCGGCCACGGCATCCAGCAACATTTGTTCATGATTCCCTAAGAGACAGCGATATTTATTGCTGATCACAAATTCGACCACTGAGGCACTGTCCGGCCCACGATCAATCAAATCCCCGACAAAATAAACCGCATCTTCTGAGCTAGGTGAAACCTTATCAAATAATTTGAGGAGACTTTGATAATGACCATGAACATCTCCCACGATCAGACGACGAGGGGCGGAATTGTCGGTAGCAGAAAAAAAAGACATGAATCACGAATAAACCGATGGAGCGGTTAATGGAAGTCTGAGAAGCAATCCTTAAGCCAGGATTACGTTTCTCCAGCCAAAGAAAACGCCCTTAAGGGGGAAAAACTTGCTGGATTTCGGTCTTTTTCTATCATAGCTTGTCCATGGGCAGACCGCTCTTACCATCAACGGTTCTAATACTCTTGAGCAAAGATGATGACCAGGAGCAAGCCAATTTCTTTCTAGCTCAAACGCCGCTTGACAAAGGGGAACGGTAACTCAGATAATAGGAGATTGCGTGTCTAATGCCCTGCTCGGATCAGGTTGGGACAACGTTAAGCAAATCCTAGGGGCTTTCCCCAGGATACCTGTACGGCAAATTTTACGAGAATCATTTTATGAGTTACGCCATTATTGCAGCAGGGGGAACCCAATTACGGGTCGAACCCGGTCGCTTTTACGACATTAATCATCTGGAGGGGGAACCCCAGGATAGTTATGTGATTGATCAGGTCTTATTGATCAACCATGAAAATGAAATTAGTGTCGGTCAACCCCTTGTGGCGGGAGCAACGGTGGAGGGCGAAATTTTGTCCCATCGTCGGGGTCGCAAGGTCATTGTTTACAAGATGCGGCCAAAAAAGAAAACCCGCAAAAAACGGGGTCATCGTCAGGAGTTAACCCGTCTGTTAATTAAATCCATTAGTCTTAATGGTCAGGTGATCGCGGAAGTGGCCGATGAAGACCTCAATAAGCCGGTGTTAGGAGCTTCGGAAGAAGAGTAAACCCATAAACGGCGATCGCGGATTTTCGCTTTTTCCCGCCGATTCCCCACCACCTAGGCTAGATTCGAGGGGAGACAATGGAGCAAAATCTTCAGTATCTTGATTGTCATCAGCAAAATTTTTAGGAGTGAATTACCCAAATGGCTCATAAGAAAGGAACGGGGAGTACCCGGAATGGTCGTGACTCAAATTCCAAACGGTTAGGGGTCAAACGTTACGGCGGACAAGCCGTTAAAGCCGGTAGCATTATCATCCGTCAACGGGGAACTAGGGTTCATCCTGGGGAAAACGTGGGACGGGGTAATGACGATACCCTCTATTCTTTAATTGATGGCATTGTCAAGTTTGAGTACAAAACCCAAAGCCGTCGTAAAGTGAGTGTGTATCCGATCGCGGCGGAATAGTCCGTCGGTCAGCCTAGGTACTGCGTCACTCCGATGGGTACCTAGGGAGAGAGGCAATGGACGCTTTTTCGGTTTTATTATTTTTATCCAGTGGTTTATTTCTCGGCTGGTCTTTAGGGGCTAATAATGCCTCGACGGTTTTCGGCACGGCTGTCAGTACCCGCATGGTGCGATTCTCGACGGCGGCGTTGATTTTAAGTATTTTTGTCATTTTAGGCTCTGTCCTGAGCGGCAGTGGGGCAACCCAGGGATTACGGGAATTGGGCGAGGTAAATACGATCGCCGGTGCGTTTACGGTTTCCCTGGCGGCGGCGTTAACGGTTTATGGCATGACCCAATTAAATGTGCCCGTCTCCATTTCCCAGGCAGTAGTCGGTGCGGTGATTGGTTGGAATGGGTTTAGTCATTCGCCAACGGATTGGGGCGTAGTCAGTAAAATTATGACCACCTGGGTGGCTTGCCCCTTACTGGGTGCTTTTTTTAGTGCGATTCTTTACCTCGTTTTGACCCGGTGGTTACAACACCAACATTTTCACCTATTACGGTTAGATAGTTATACCCGGTGGGGGTTGATCCTCGTGGGAGCCTTAGCTTCCTATGCCCTGGGTGCAAATAATATTGCCAATGTGATGGGGGTCTTTGTGCCGGCGGTTTCCTGGGAAACCTTACATCTCGGTAGTCTAGGGTCTTTCTCTGCGGCTCAACAACTTTTTTTTCTGGGGGGCGTGGCGATCGCCGTCGGAGTTTATACCGATTCTCAACAGGTGATGATGACTGTCGGCAATAATCTGATGCCCCTTAACCCCCTAGGGGCCTTGGTGGTGGTTTTAGCGGAATCCCTTGTCCTGTTGCTTTTCTCTTCAACCCAATTACAACAGGTCTTACTCTACTTTTCTTTGCCCCCCATTCCCCTAATTCCCGTTTCGAGTGCCCAGGCCGCCGTCGGAGCCGTTATCGGGATCGGCCTACTCAAGGGGGCCAAGGGGATACGCCAAATAGACTGGCGAGTCCTTCAGGACATAGTTTCCAGTTGGATTTTTACCCCTGTGATCGCGACCGTGATCAGCTTGGTGATGCTCTTTTTTATGCAAAACGTCTTTCAACAAACCGTCTATCGTTAAGCAGGCAGGGGTTCCCACTGGAGGTGCATCGGCGTGGAGGTTACTTCTCCAAACTCTAAGGATAATTCTCGATGATGAAGGGGGGTCGGGGGTTCGTCTTCGTCCTCTTCTTCCTCGAAGGAATCACTAATACACAGTTGCTCACAGGGAATGGTATCCGACAAAATCGCGCTGGCCATCATACTGGTATGAATTTCCAGTTGAGCGTAGGCCAAGGCTTCAAACACTAAACGCTGGCCCGGAAACACCACCCGTTCAAAATACCAATTGGAAACATTGGTAATGCGGGCAACTTGAATTTGGCTAGTGGCGTTGACATAGCAACAGAGAATCGTTCCTTTTTGTCCCTGGGGTACGGGATCAAGAATTTGAGCCATAGTGATTACGCGGATATTAAAAAATAATGTGAGTGTCCCCACGTTAACACCCGTTGATCCCCGTTAGCTGTAAAGATAATTACAATCAATTTTGATAAAGATTGAATGGGATTTATGATTGAGTTTAGACTATGCTTTTTTTTCATCATTAATCAGCACAATTGGCAATTTTAAGCTCAATGGGCCTTGACAAAAAGGTTTTTATTATAAAGGGATCAGACCTTGAACCTGCGCTTCTGGAGATACGTCTAAAAGTTTGCATCTACATGCTGAGGTAAATCGGTGTTAGTGGAAAATTCCCGCCCAGGGACAGACCAGGAGTTAGTCCGCCAGAGTCAACAAGGGGATGCCCAAGCCTTTCGGCAACTTTATCAACGCTATCAGGGCAAAGTCCGCTCGACGCTCTATCAACTCTGTGGCCAACAACGCTTAGATGATTTGGTGCAAGAGGTTTTTTTGCGGGTGTGGAAAGGTTTACCGAAACTCCGTCAGGCCAGTTTTTTTGCGACTTGGCTCTATCGGATTACCTGGAATGTGGCTAACGATGAACGTCGTCAATTTGCTAAACAGCCTTCTCTTCAGGATGCGGATTTGAGTGAAGTGGCGGGTCGGGTCTCACGGTTTCAGGATAGCCCGGATTTAATGCACCTCCACTATCAAGATATTGTGCGGCGGGCTTTAGCCTCCCTCAGTTTTGAACATCGCACGGTGTTGGTTCTCCACGATTTGGAAGATTTACCTCAAAAGGAAATTGCCGAGATTTTGCAACTACCGACCGGCACAATCAAATCGCGCTTGTTTTATGCCCGACAGGCGATTCGGACTTTTTTACAAACCCAAGGAGTTGATGATGCGTCCTGACCCCGAACCGAATGGGGATGTGATTACATTCCTGAAACAACATCGGCCTTCCCCTCCCCCCAGTTCTCCCCAGCTTGAAGAACGGATTATGACGTTGGTTCGGCAATCCCCTCGGTCTTCCTGGCGGATTTCTCCCTGGGCTATGCCAATGGCGATCGCCGCGAGTTTTGCTCTTTTATGGGGTAGCCAATCCCCACGCTTTGCCCCCGCGATCGTTCAACAGCCTATCCCCGATCAGGAACTAGAAGCCTATTTAATCAGTAGTTGGCAACAGGTAAACCCTGATGTTCTGTCCCCAGAAGCCAGTTCCCAGGGATTATATGACTCCTATTGGCTCACCGAATTGTCAACGGAGCCGGATCAATCTCTTCATCCCTAATCTTGATCCCTAATCTTTGGATTAGCCGGTCTGGATTTGAACGTCTTGGCTTTTCTGTCAGTCTAAACTTCCGAATTTTCTATCAATTTTTTCGAGGTTAATATGCTGAAAATGGCATTCCTGGGTATTCTGACCAGTATCTTAACGTTAAGTTTAGGAAATAGTTGGGTTACTGCCAAGCCGGTGGTTACGGAAACCGGTCTGAACTCACCGCTTCTTGCTCAAAATCAAACATCAAACCGTAAAATTAAATCTCGTGGTGGCCCTGAGCGGTTAATGGAACAGCTTAATTTATCCGCCGAGCAAAAAAAAGAAATGCAAGCTATCCGTCAAAAATATCAAGGTAAAACAAGACCGCTACACGAGCAATTACGGGCCCAAATGGAGGAATTACGGCAAATGATGGATGGCAATACCTCGAAAGATAGTATTCGCGCGAAACATGACCAGGTGATTAATCTCCGTAATCAATTAGCGAGTCTGCGTTTTGAA
Source organism: Merismopediaceae cyanobacterium (assembly GCA_035286205.1). Classification (GTDB taxonomy): domain Bacteria; phylum Cyanobacteriota; class Cyanobacteriia; order Cyanobacteriales; family Microcystaceae; genus Woronichinia. The sequence continues at coordinate 5,487 of JAYKIP010000317.1, read as the reverse complement.
GAAATGTTAGAAAATCGAGATATTTTAACCCTGGAGCAACGGCAACAATTTGCCCAACTAATGCAACAACGTCGTGCTAAAATGCGGGCCAGTAAAGGGTGGGGAAATGGTAATCCTCAAGACCCGGATTTGATGCCGCTTCCCTAAGGTTTTTGGTGGGGAATGCTCATCACTTTTGGTCTCCCTTGCGTATTCTGGGGAGATTTTTGCTTCATCTTTACTTAGAATAGAAAAGGGGAAATCACAAGTCTGAATCTAGGCTATTTTTATGGATTTCGGTTTGGTGTTGGTAACGGCCAGTTCGGCAGAGGAGGCGGAGGCGATCGCCCAGGTCTTAATCGAAAAACGGTTAGCCGCCTGTGTGACTCTTTTGCCGGTGCAATCTCTGTATCGTTGGCAGGGAAAGCTGGAACGGAGCCAGGAATATCAGTTACTCATCAAAACGGATTTAGCCCAGTTTAAGGCGTTAGAGACTCAAGTTCAGGCAATTCATTCCTATGAGGTTCCCGAAATTATTGCGGTTCCGATCCTGCAAGGTTCCCCGGCCTATCTAGCTTGGTTGCAATCCAGTTTATCCCCGGATACCCCCTAAGCTTGGCTGTCTGATCGGTTATCTGAATTTATAGCAGGTAAACCAGACCGAATAAGATGACCCAAACGACATCAACAAAGTGCCAATAGAGTTCGGCGGCTTCGACTCCAAAATGGGACTGGCTGGAATAATGGCCCTGTGTCCGCGATCGCCACAGTACCGAAAGAATCAGACCTAAACCAAAGGTGACGTGCAGACCGTGAAAACCGGTTAACACATAAAAACAACTGGCAAATAAATTGGTGGTTAAGCCCATTTCCAGATGGAAATATTCATACATTTGGCCAGCTAGGAAAATAATGCCCATCGCCGCCGTGATGCCAAACCAGCGTTGCAGGCCAGCTACATCATTTTTCTTAATGGCCGCTTGCCCCTGGTGCATAACAAAGCTACTGGAAATCAGGATAATGCTGTTAATACCGGGCAGTAATAAATCTAATTCCGGGGTGCCGGCGGGAGGCCAAACCGGGATCATACTGTGGTAAATCAAATAGGCCGAAAAGAGTCCTAAAAAAATGGCACTTTCTGCCACCAGAAACATCACAACTCCAAAAATGCGATGATCGGGGTGACCGTGATGGGCAGTGGTTTCGGCAGAGGTATAACCCGTTAAATTCGTGGGAGCAATGGAACCTTGCATGATGATTAATGGCGTAAAGATCGTTTAATGTTCCCCCTAGCCAGGGCGACCAGGGGAATAGGATAATCGCTGTTTACAGGGCAATCAGTGAGCAGAATTATTGAGCTTCTGCAACCACATCGGCTAACATTTCGGCTACGGATTCTTCCCCATCTACACTTTCTGAATCAATACCGAAATCGTAGGGGCCAGACCATAACACCGGCTCTTCTTCAAAGTTGGCAATGATCGGCGGTGAACTGGTTTGCCATTCCAGGGTTAACGCTCGCCAGGGATTGCGACCTGCTTTTTCTCCTTTGAGTAAACTCCAAGCCATATTAATGACAAAGGGAACGGTAGAAACCGCCATTACATAGGCTCCGGCTGTACTCAGTAAATTTAAGGGTTGAAACTGAATATCGTAGAGGGCAATGCGACGATTCATGCCCATTAATCCTAATTCGTGCATCGGCATAAAGGTTAAGTTCATGCCAATAAAGGTCAGGATGAAATGTAAACGTCCTAGGGGTTCATTGACCATACGCCCGGTCATTTTGGGAAACCAATGATAGACCGCCGCAAACAGGGCAAAGGCACTTCCACCAAAGAGAACGTAATGGAAATGACCCACGACAAAATAGGTGTCATGGACATGAATATCGAAGGGAACGGAAGAGACCATGATCCCCGTTAAGCCCCCAATTAGGAAAGAGGATAAAAAGCCAAAGGCAAAGAGCATGGCTGAATTAAGGTTAATTTTGCCGCCCCAAAGGGTTCCACACCAGCTAAAGATTTTGATCCCGGTCGGTACGGCAATTAACATAGTTGTGGCCATGAAAAACATCCGTAGCCAGCCAGGGGTTCCACTGGTAAACATATGGTGCGCCCAGACAATTAGGCCGAGAAAACTAATAGCTAAACTGGAGTAGGCGATCGCCCGGTAGCCAAAGATCGGTTTACGGGCATGGACGGGAATCACTTCAGAAATCACCCCAAAAAAGGGCAAAATCATAATGTAAACGGCGGGATGAGAATAAAACCAGAATAAATGCTGATAAACAACCGGATCACCGCCCCCAGTCGGGTTAAAAAAGCTCGTACCAGCAATCAAATCAAAGGACAATAAAATTAAGGCCGCCGCTAATACCGGGGTTGACAATAAAATCAGCGAAGAGGTGGCCAACATCGCCCAACAAAATAGGGGCATACTGTGCAGATCCATGTCCGGAATCCGCATGTTTAAAATGGTGGTGACAAAATTAATGGCCCCTAAGATCGAGGAAGTTCCCACCAACAGAACGCTTAAAATCCAAATTTCTTCCCCCCATTTACCACTGAGCAAACTTAAGGGAGGGTAGGAAGTCCAACCCGCCTGGGGCGCACCGACAAAAAAGCTGGTAATCAGTAAAATTCCGCCGGGGGGGGTTAACCAAAAGGCGACGGCATTTAGGCGGGGGAAGGCCATATCTTCAGCCCCAATCATCAGGGGAATCAGATAATTCGCAAAGGCGGCTCCGGCAGGAACGATCCACAAAAAGATCATGATCGTGCCGTGCAGAGTCATAAATTGGTTATACAGTTCCGGCGGGACAAAATCCGGTTCTGGGGTCGCCAATTCTGTTCGCATAACTTCTGCAAAGGAACCCCCGACAAAAAAGAAGAGAAAAGAGGTGACGAGGTATTGAATGCCGATCACCTTATGGTCGGTACAGAAGGTAAAGTAATCCGTCCACTTTCGTTGTTGAGGATGGCTTTCAGCAAGGGTTGTCATAGCAGTTTATCGTAGAGAGATTGCGTCAATAGGGCTAGGGAAACCCTCGTGATTATTGAGCAGTTTGCAGTTGGGCAATTGCCATGGGGGTAATGCCCATTTCCTGGGCGTAGGGAGCTAAAAATTCCCCATCACTCAATTCCTGAACCGATTTCACTTTCAGGGCGATCGGTTCGCTGGGTTCCGTTGGCGCAGGAGCGTTAGCTTTAACCCAGGCATCAAAGTCCTCTGGGGTTTGAGCGTAATACATGGCTTTCATACCGCCGTGATAGGAACCGCACAGTTCCGCGCAAATAATGGGATATTCCCCGGCCACATCGGTTTTAAAGACGAGGGTGGAATCCCGGCCCGGAATAGCATCCTGTTTGAGGCGTAACTGGGGAATCCAGACGGCATGAATGACATCCCCGGCACTAATATTCAGTTGCACCGGGCGGTTAATCGGAGCGTGTAATTCGCCGGACATAATGCCGGTTTCGGGATAGCTAAAAATCCAGGCGTATTGAATGCCTTTGACATCTACCACGAGGGGTTTAACGCCATTTTCCTCGCCGCTATCACCGATCCCTAGGGCAACCCGTGATTGGGGAGCCATGGCCAGCATGTGGTTATGGCCGTGGTGTTGATGGGCAATTTGTTCGGGGGGGGAGTCCGCCGAGGTTACGGGATCGAGACCGCCTAGGCTGTTATACACCTCAAAGCTATAGACCGCTAATGTAAAAACAATAATGGTGGGGATAGCTGTCCAGAGGATTTCTAGGGGAACGTTTCCTTCCACAGGGGGGCCATCGGTTTGGTCATCCTTACGGCGACGGAATTTAATCAGGCAATAAACGAGAACGCCTTCCACTAGCAGGAATAGGCCAGTGGCAATGGTCATCATATAGTTGAAAACGCTATCAATGGCTTTGGCATCTTCGGAGGCGGCAACGGGCATCAGACCATGGTTTTGGCCGTACCAGAGGCTCAGAAGGGTAATGCTCACACCGATTAATAGGGTGATAATACTGCTGGGAATCTTCACAATGGCGAATAATGGTTAAAGATAAGGGCTTTTCTTTAACAGGGTAAAGCAAATTTCCCTTAACGACGGTCTGAGGGGGCTAAATCTTCAGGTATTTTTAACATTTACGGGCGATCGCCCTGGATTATGGGTTATTGAGGTCAGGCGGAAAAAGGCGATCATGTTTGCTATGTATTAGGACATTAATGGGCAAGTCTAAGCTCAAGCGGAAGAAAGAAAGACTTTACTGGGGGGGAAGTTTGCGAGTCAGGCTAAAATTAAGCAGTGGAAAATTGTCCCCTTAACCTTCTCCGTCAATGCCATGCCGACAGAAATCCTGGAAGAGATTCTGATTCCTACTACGACCCGTCAGATTCCTCCTTTAACCCTCTTTACCTATCCCACTCGTCTGGCTTCTGCTTGGCAACCGGAGATCCTGGAACTTCACTGTCCCGCCCATTCCTTACCCCAACCGGAGATTAAAATTCTGATTTATGCTGGCTCAACGGCAACGTTAGGGATTCAACGGGGCAGTCGTTTGCGTCAATGGTATAAAAAATGGAAGGAACCGTTAGATTTGGGGGAAACCTATCTCCTGGATACTCGTTACGAAACGGATAAAAATATTGCCCATATTCTCAAAAATGTTTCTCCGTCTCTCCGGGCGGTGCAGTATTTGGCTCCCCATATTCCCAAGGTGACAGTTATTCTGCGTCAACGCGCTCCGGCATTGGCGAAAACAGCCTATGAGTATCTTGGAGCCGATGTACTCTGTACTGATCGAGAGGTGAAAGGGCGCATTATTCAAGGTCGCACGGGTAAGGATGGAGCCTATGAGAATTACTATCAGGATTGGTATGGCAATTTGAGGTTTCCGGGGTTGATTGAGGATACTCCATCACGCATTTTTATTGGTCGCAAGGGTTCTCGTGTTATTCAGAATGAAGCTGACCTGGAGCCGCTCCTTGAACGGTATGGATTTCACAAGTTTTATTATGAGGATATTCCCCTGGCTCACCAGTGGTCACTAACGAAAAATGCTGAGGTGGTGGTGGCCGCCCATGGGGCCGCTATGGCTAGTTTGATGTTGAATCGTCAAGGGGTCAAAGTGATTGAGTTATTTCATCCGGGCTATGTGACCCATTCTTTTCGTCATACAACGATCGCGGTTGGGGGAAGTTGGTGTGGGGTGACGGGCCAAATGCCTCCCGATATTATTCAACGGCTGGATTTTGAGCAAAAGACTCGTTATTTTGCGGGTGCTTCGATAACGATTCATCCGGATGCGTTACAAAAAGCGTTAGACCATTTGGCGATCGCCCCTTCCTAATTCTAGGCTAAAACAGCGATCTCCGATTAATTGATAGTTAATAATTGACTGGACAGTGGGAAGTTCATGGATGCCAGAGAAGGTAATGACTATGCGTCCAAAGTAAGCATATCAGGGCTTGGGGAAGAGGCAAGTTTAGCGGACAGGAATTTAGGCAAAAGCAGACTGGGTT
>JAYKIP010000316.1:0-12554 GCA_035286205.1 Merismopediaceae cyanobacterium | reverse complement strand
AACAAGTGCGTCAACAAATGCCCGCCTTACAACATCGAGTTTTTAATTGATAATTGATAGTTGATAGTTGATAATTGATAGTTAATCGTTTATATTAATCAACACTTCATCTTCACCTAGTCTATTGACAATAATTTATTGTTAACTATCCATTGTCAATTATTCATTTTCAATTGTCAATTATCCATTATCCATTATTAATTATTCACTAACCCCAACTCACCATTAACGATCAATGCCCTACGCCATTGACTTTGGAACCAGTAATACGGTGGTCGCCCGATGGAATCCTGCCCGCCAAGCTCCCGAAACCTTAAGTCTTCCCCATCTGAGCCAACAATGTCTTGATAATCCGCCCCTCGTTCCGAGTTTAGTCTATGTTGAAAATGCTCAAACTGCCCAAATTCTACTCGGACAAACCGTTTGCGATCGCGGCTTAGACCAGAGCCAAAATCAACGATTCTTTAAAAATTTTAAACGGGGGATTGGTGCGAAAATTCAGGGATTTTTACCCGAACTCGATGACGTTTCCATTAGCTTTGAACAGGTGGGTAGCTGGTTTTTCGATGGACTGATGACCGCCCTCCAACAGGATATTTCCTCTCCTTTAGATGCCTTAGTATTAACCGTTCCGGTAGATAGTTTTGAAGCCTATCGCTATTGGTTAAGTCAACGCTGTCAAGCTTGGCAAGTGGAACAGGTTAAATTATTGGATGAACCCACTGCCGTTGCCTTGGGTTATGGAGCCACAACTGCCGATATTTTATTAGTGATTGATGTGGGGGGAGGTACTGCCGATATTTCCCTAGTTCAGTTAAATGCAAAAAATCAACGTCAACCCGATGGCTTTCTGTTGAAATGGGGGGATAAAATCCTCGGTAATAATCCTCGCCAAAAAACGAAATTAGCCCAGGTGATAGCGAAAGCTGGGGGAAATTTAGGGGGCAGTGATATTGATGACTGGGTATTCCAATATTTTCAAAAAATACAAAATTTACCTCGGACTCGTTTACTATTACGGTTAGCAGAACGTCTCAAAATTCAGTTATCCCAGACGGAAGAAGCGACGGAAGTTTATTTTGATGACCAGACCTTAGATAGTGTTGAGCTTACCTTAAATCGGGAAGTATTTAATCAAATTTTACAGGAAAATGGCTTTTTTCAACAGTTAGATACTTTGATGAATCAAGTCATGCAACAGGGTCGTCGCAATGGCATTACCCCAGAGCAAATTGATCGCGTTTTATTGGTGGGAGGCACAGCCCAAATTCCGGCCTTTCAGGATTGGGTTAAGGGCTATTTTAATGAGTCGAAAATTGCTGGCGATCGCCCCTTTGAGGCCATTGCTTTGGGAGCATTACAGTTAACCCAGGGTCAAGAAATTAAGGATTTTCTTTATCATAGTTACGGTATTCGCTATTGGAATCGGCGTAAAAATTGTCACAGTTGGCATCCGATTATTAAATCCGGTCAAGCCTATCCCATGCCGGAACCGGTGGAATTAGTTTTAGGAGCTTCTCTGGAGAATCAACCCAGTATTGAAGTGATTATGGGAGAACTGGGAGCCGAAGAGATGGCCACGGAAATCTTTTTTGACGGCGATCGCCTCCGAACCCGAACCCTAGAAGCGGATCAAGTGGCGGTACGTCCCCTCAATGACCAGGGAAACGCCCGTCAGATTGCCCTGTTAGACCCCCCCGGCCAACCCGGCAGCGATCGCATTAAAATTCGTTTTTGGGTGGATCAACAACGCTTTCTCTGCATTTCGGTCGAAGATTTGTTAATGCAAACCACCCTACTCGACAATGAACGAGTCGCCCAACTCCGCTAAATGCTGACTCAATAGGCTTAACGGGTTGAATCCCGGTTTAAGACCCGACCCACCGGGGTGATGCTTCAGCCGAGACTAAAGACTTCTCTAAACCGCCTAAATACTATACACTAGCCAGAGATTATCGTTTCTCAGCCCAAGGAGCCAATCTCGGTAATGCAGGCGACCCAGACACTGCAAACTGTCCCCAAAGAATTTTTGAAGGCGGATGGTGGCTTTAACCCAAATGTTTTAATGTTTACGACGGCGTTAATGCTGATCGGATTTTCGACACTGGGGTATTGGTGTTGGGGAGCGCCGGATTGGTTATGTTTTACGGCGAATGTTTTGGCTCTCCATCTCTCCGGCACGGTGATCCATGATGCGTCCCATAATTCGGCCCATCGTCATCGTCTGGTCAATGCGATTTTAGGCCATGGCAGTGCTTTGATGTTGGGGTTTGCTTTTCCGGTGTTTACGCGGGTACATTTACAACACCATGCCCATGTGAATGATCCAGAGAATGATCCCGATCATTTTGTTTCGACGGGCGGCCCCTTATTGTTCATTGCGGCTCGTTTTTTTTATCACGAAATTTATTTTTTTAAGCGGCAATTGTGGCGAAAATATGAGCTTTTAGAGTGGTTTCTCAGCCGGTTATTTTTGTTTACCATTGTTTATTTGGGGATTCAGTTTGACTTTATTGGCTATGTGATGAACTTTTGGTTTGTGCCGGCCCTGGTGGTGGGGATTGCCCTGGGTTTATTTTTTGATTATTTGCCCCATCGTCCCTTTCAAGAACGCGATCGCTGGAAGAATGCCAGGGTTTATCCCAGTCCCATTTTGAATTTAATGATTTTTGGGCAAAATTATCATCTGATTCATCATTTATGGCCGTCTATTCCCTGGTACAATTACCAACCGGCCTATTATGCGACGAAACCCCTATTAGATGCCAAGGGCTGTGATCAATCTTTAGGGCTATTAGAGAAAAAGAATTTCTGGAGTTTTCTGTACGATGTGTTTCTAGGGATTCGGTTTCATCACTAGGGTTTTGGCTTTCTGACTCCTAACTTTATTCGCCCCCCGACCCCCAATTTGGGGGAAGTATTCAAGTCCTATTCAGTGAAGATTTTGGGGAATAAAAACCTCTAAAATTCGAGGGACAACGGTAAAGTTAGCAGGGGTATGGGTGGTGATTTCGCCATCGGTGTTAATATCCCTCGCCTTGCGGGTAATCACTTCAATGGATTGGGCTTTCAGGGTACTCACCCAGGGCAAGAATTTTTGATGACCCTTCGGTAAATGTAAAAGTAAATGAAAAATTTGCCACCAGTGTTGCACATTCAGACTATACAAATCTAAGCATTCATCATCAATGGTCGCATCCGCCGAGATCGCCAAGCCGCCCCCATAATACAAACCATTACCCACCGCCACTTGCAAGGTTTTCACCGTCAATTCTTCGCCATTGGCCCGAATGGTGGCATGAAAGGGACGAGTTTGACTCAGCACCCGCAACGCGGTTAACCCGTAGGCCAGCACTCCCCACCGTTGTTTCGCGCCCTTGGTTAACTGTTGGGTAATCTCCACACTTAACCCCAAACTGGCCACATTAAAAAAATAACGACCATTCACTTTTCCTAAATCAATCGCCTTACTATGACCCGCCGCAATAACTTGACAGGCATCGGCGATCGCCAAGGGTAGTCCCAAAGTTCGAGCTAAATCATTGGCAGTGCCTAGGGGTAAAATGCCCAGGGGTAACTGATGTTCCACTAAACTATTAACCACCGTGTTTAAAGTACCATCTCCTCCCCCCACAATCACCAAATCAATTTGATCGGCATAGTAGTGAATATATTCCGCCGGGGACTTAGAGGATTTCACCGGCACCGTAATTAATTCAAACCCTAAATCATCTAATAAATCAATCGCTTGGGCAAACCCCTGTTTTCCACGACGAGCGTGACGATTGATCAATAATAAGGCCCGTTTTTCCATTGCTATGCCCCTTTTATGTCCCAACAGCTTGACTTTGATCTGAGTTTAACATTGGCTTTGATGCGACTGAAATTTATGGCATTTATTATGGCGTTGAGGATTCCGACGGTTTGGCTGGCAGAGGCGCGAGGGGAGGAACCCCCGGCTCCAGGGTTTTGGGCACTTGTAACGCCAGATAGATTGTTAATCCTGTCATATAAGTCACTAACGATAGCCAAAGGAGATGATTATTTTGGCCATACCAAGCAATCCCTAAAAGCGGTAAATACCCAGTTCCAAACGCCAATAAGACCGCATTTCTTAAGGTTTCACCCGCCTTTAATCCCGTAAAATATCCTTCCAACATAAAGGCGATCGCCGTCATTTCTAAGAGGGGTAATAACCAAACACTATAATCCGTCAATTCGCCATTCACTTCCTGATGATTCGTTAATAAACCAAATACTATTGTCGGGAATAATAAGGTAGCCGTCGCAATCCCTAAAGCAATCAATAAACTCGTAGCGATCGCAACTCCTAGTAAAGGCAATAACTGATTTTTATGACCCTTACTGGAAAAATTACTGGTTAACGTTTGCGTGGTTAAACCAACTCCATTAATCGTAAATTGACTTAATAAAGCAATCTGTAACAAAATCCCATTCTGGGCTAAAACTAGAGTGCCAAAACTCGAACTCACATTGGTAAAAATAGCATAAGTAGAAATTAACACAATAAACCGAATTAAAATATTGGCCTTTAACACCACCGTTTCCTTAAAAGCGGCTCGATCCCACAAATCTGCCAACGCTTCGGGAACCACCGACCAATTAATCGTCCAAATCATACCGACTAACCCTAAAATTAACGCTAAATATTGACTTAAAGCCGTCGCTAACCCGGCCCCATAACTCGCCCATCCCCACTGAAAAATCATCACATAATCTAAATAAACATTGGCTAAATTGCCCACCAAAGAAATTAATAATACTAACCCATTCATTTCCCGTCCTAAAAACCAACCCATCAAAACAAAATTTAATAAAACTGCCGGTGCGCCCCACACACGACCATAGAAATAATCTACTCCCGATGCTTCTACCCCCGGATCCCCCGTTAACAACCAAAACCCGAATTTTTGAATGGGATATTGTAAAACTAAAATGCCCAGGGCGATCGCCAGGGCCACCAAACCACTCCGTAAACCCACCAATAAAACCCCTTCTTGATCCCCCAAACCCGTCGCCGCCGCCGTCATCGCATTGGTGCTAGAGCGCAAAAACTTTAACACGCGGTATAAATAATCAAACAAAATCGAAGCAAGAATCACCCCGGCCAAATGACGAATATCCGTTAAATGGCCCAAAAAAGCGGTATCCACCAATCCCGCCAAAGGAACCATCATATTAGAGAGAGTACTAGCCGCCGAGAGCCGAAAAAAACGCGGTAGAAATTGATAGGTTTGGGGGAGAGCAAGGGTCATAGATAGTGAATAATTGATAATTGATAATTGATAATGAAACGTTGAGCCTTATCTATTTTAAAAAATTGAAGTCATTCAAACAAATGACTGGAGCAAGTCCCCCTTTTTAAGGGGGATTTAGGGGGATCATAACAAAAGTTTAGTCAACAATTTATACTAGATTAACTTCTTTTTTAAGGGGGATTTAGACGGATTAGCACAAAAACAACAGGTTTCTAAAAGTAATGTTTTAATAAATCTAAGCCATCCCCAAACTCATCTCAGCCTCTGGATAATATCTACTTTCTCGGACAAGCAGAGGTTTACGCCCCTGGCTAATTTGATGAAACCACCAATGTTCTTCCGTTTTAACCTGCTCAAACCCAGCCTGTTGTAAAGCATGACTTAAATCTCCCCTCGCAAACGCTTGAATATAAGGTTCCTCAAAAACCTGAGTTAACCATTCATTGTGACGTAATTGGGCTTGATTCCCATCCAAAATTAACAGTTGACCCCCAGGACTTAATAAACGAAAACACTCCCGTAAAATCGCCTGGGTAATCTCCGGCGGCGTTTCATGGCATAACAACGCAAGACTAATCAGATCAAAAGCCTGAGAGGGAAACAGCGTTTTTTCCGCTAATCCTTGAGACCAGACCACCTTTAACCCCCTTTGTTTGGCTTTATAATCGGCCATAGTCAACATCTGCGGCGATAAATCCAGACCGATGACCTCCGCTTGAGGGAATTGTTCTTTCAACGCTAAAGTCAGGGAACCCGTACCACAACCCAGGTCTAAGATGCGCCGGGGTTGACCCCCAATCCGTTCAATTAAACCCTGTCTCACCCAGTCTTCATTAGGCGGTAAAACATAGCGAGTAATGGGGTCATAGGTCAAAGCGGCCGTAACCGTGAGATAGCCCCCGGTAATCCCATGGAAATTGCGGTGATAGTAGTCCGGATAGGGTTGGGACGGTGCAAATTTGGCTTCCCCGGCTGACCAGTCAATGAGACGGTGGAGACCTTCTAACTCCTCTTGATTGATCAGAAAGGTTTGAAAAAAGGGTTTGAGTAAACTATCCCAGAGGGTCGTCGTTGCCATTGCCAAGTCGGATGGGGAGTTGCAAAAATTTAGACTAATGGTAACGGGTTGTTTAAAGATGGAGCAAGGAGATCGAGCGTCTGATTTTGGAAGATGATACCATCCGTGCTGGGTTGGAGAGTCTGCACATAAAATTCCTGGGCATTATTATTTTCGTCCGCCACTAACACCCTCGCTTGATGACCTTCATTAAAGACATCCCGGCGATCGCAGGTTTCGTAGGCATAGATAATGAGCAAATCCCCAGGACTACAGAGAAGAGCCGCTCCACCATTGGGACAAATCTCTCGACTCCCCACAATCCCTGGAATGGCATAGGTAGAAAAACGATGACCGTTATTCAAATTGATAATATCCACTTCCTCCAGAGGCAAAATCCCCACCTGAGTCAATAACTCCGGATCAATGGAAATGCTCCCGACATAGTTGAGGTTAGCGGCTGTGACTCGCACCCGATGAAGTTTGGCGTGCATTAGTCGAATCGTTCCCATGGGGCTTGAGGCTTAGAGGCGACGGATAGAATGGATTCATCAATAATTCTGCTGTCACTGTAATTCCTTTAGGGTTTTTCAGCAACTACTTTCCTGGGAAATCAAGAAGGGGGTTAATAATTCAGGTATTATGCCTGTTAAAGCCCCATCCTCTGAGTTTTCTTCGCTCCCTTCACGGTTATGAAAGTTCTTTTACTGAGTACCTACGATATTTTTCAGGGGGCGGCGCGGGCAACCTATCGTTTACACCGAGGGCTACAACAGATGGGGGTGGAATCTTGGTTACTGGTTCATAAGAAATTTTCCGATGATCCGTCGGTGTTGGCTCCCCGTTCTGCCCAGGAAATGGCGATCGCCCAAATGCGGGCCCGGATTGACCAGTTTCCCCTCCAGTTTTATCCGCACCGGACGGCAGGTTATTTTTCGCCCCAGTGGTTGCCAGATCGTCTTGCCCCTAAAATTCAAGCTCTGAATCCCGATGTCATTAATGTGCATTGGACGCAAGCGGGGTTTATGCAGTTGGAAAGTTTGGCGAAATTCCAGAAACCCATTGTTTTAACCCTTCATGATCTCTGGCCACTCACCGGTGGTTGTCACTATACGGAAGGCTGCGATCGCTACCAAACGGGATGTGGTCAATGTCCGCAGTTGGGCAGTTCTCGTAACCTAGATTTATCTTCCTGGATCTGGCAACGGAAGGCCAAGGCTTGGCAGAATTTGGATTTAACAGTGGTGGCCCTCAGCCAATGGGTCGCGGATTGTATCCAAAAAAGCCCAATTTTACAAAAGTATCCTCTCCGGCTCATTCCCAATGGATTAGATCCGGCCCAATATCATCCCGTTGATAAAATCGTGGCTAAACAACTGTTAGGTCTTGATCCTGATCGCCGAGTGATTGCCTTTGGAGCCTTACAGGCCAACAGCGATCGCCGCAAAGGATTTCCCTTCCTTGAACAAATTTTGCAACAACTCCGTCAAACCACCTGGGGCGACCAGATAGAATTGTTAATCTTTGGAGCATCCCAAACACCGGCATCTCCCCGGTTTCCCCTACCGACCCGCTACCTAGGGCACTTAGGTGATGACCTCTCTTTGCGCCTAGTGTACTCGGCCGCCGATGTCTTTCTGGCTCCCTCCCTGGAAGATAATTTGCCCAATACTGTCCTAGAGGCGATCGCCTGTGGCACTCCGTGTATTGCGTTCAGAATTGGTGGGATGCCGGATTTAATTCAGCATCAAGGGAGTGGTTATCTAGCTGAACCTTTTGTTATTGAAGATTTTGTGCAGGGGATTCAATGGGTGTTAGCGAACCGGACTACATTGGCCCTGTCTCCCCAGGGACGGGAACGATTTACCCTAGAATCTCAAGCACAAGCCTATCGTCAACTGTTTGCCGAAAAAACTAACCTATGATCTTTATCAACCAGGCCTCTGATAGCGTCTTTATGGGCTTAGAATTTCTCTATTTTTTGCTGGCATTAATTTATATTTTAAGCCCCTTTCGTTTTTTGCTTTTTATTCTTTATCCCTTAGCGGCCACTAAATTTAGTTTTTCTTCGCTCTTTTTTTATGATACGAGAAACTATGAAAGGGTCTATAACCTAGCGGATCAGATTAGCTTAGAGCCGGTCATGGAACAGGAAGGAGCCTTTGTTAGTTTACTCTATTTATTTAAGTCGGCTAATTTACCGTTAGTGGTTCTCCATGGGGTAGAAATTATTGCCTTTCTCCTCGCCGCTAAATTTCTGTTTGAGGCTTTCCTGCCGACCCAGCAAGCCATTGTGATGAGCCTTTTGTTAGGGTTATTTGCGACCATGGGGGAAATGGGACTCTATTTGCTCAGACAGTTGTTATCCACAACCCTGGTCTTTGTTGCAATGGGGTTTCTGTTTCGTGAGAGAAAAGGATGGGCTTTGTTCTTTTTGGTGATTTCCTTCTTTTTTCATTCCAGTTCTTTCGTCTATATTCCCCTATTCTTAACGATTTTTACTCCGACCAGAACCGGCAAAATTTTGGTGATCCTGATTTCTTATTTAGTATTATTTCTAGTAGCGTATAATAGCAATTTTGGCACTGCCATTCTGAACGTTTTTACCGGACAAGATTCCCTTTATACCTCTAAATATGATCAATACAGTGAGATGCAAGGAGTTGAAGGATGGCGAGAAACGGCCCTAGGCGCACCGCTCCTCAGTTTGATTGTCTATTTTGTGGGACTGAATGTTTGGAAAAATTTCCATTTTTGGAAAAGTCCTTTTTGGCTTTACTATGTTTTTTCTTTAGTGCTAACCGCATTTTATTTGGTTTTAGGGTTTAATAAGATTTTTTGGTTATCCTCTCGCTTTAATTTTATGTCGAATATTTTTCTCTTAACGTCCTGTGTGCTACTTTCTTTGGAAGCCCTTTCTCCGAAGGAACATAAACCCCTATTGATGATTATTTTTTCTATCTTGCTCCCGGTTTCTTTGCGGAATATTATGATGAACTATGACCAAAATGTGCTTTTTCGTTGGCCGTTTTAGCTATTTTCCGAACGTACCCTGGGGCGATCGCCCCTGTCAATGACGAAGGAACGGCGGTTGCTATGCTGTAATGGAAAAAACATCAATAATACTGACGGGTGAATGAAGTTACATTTCTGGATCGGGCTGAGTGTGAGCCTATGGCTGACGGGGTGTCAGGGCAATCCTTTGGGCGATCGCCTGGCGGTGAATCCCGCACTGCAAGCCTCACCGGGTAGTGTCCCAACACCTTCAACCTCTGCCTCTCCTTTGGCTTCTGCGAGTCCCCAGAGTACCCCAACTGTGACCGTTTCTGGCAAAGTATCCGAGGGGAATAACCTAGACGATACCAGCCGTCAACCCCTAGAAGATTTAGCCAAGCTTGGTATTATTCCGTCCCCCACTGACCCCTCCTTTCAGCCCCATAGTCCCATTACCCGCCGGGAGTTTGCGCGTTGGTTATTCACCGCCAATAATCGCTTTTTTGCCGATCTTCCTGGCAAACAAATTCGTCAGGCGAGTCCCAGTTCCAATCCAGTCTTTACAGATCTTCCCAAAACAGACGGGGATTTTGGCATGATTCAGGGGTTAGCCGAAGCGGGTTTAATTCCGTCTCCCCTGAGCAATGATCCCAGTGCCAGTGCTTTTCGTCCCAATGCGCCTTTAACACGGGAAGATTTATTGATCTGGAAAGTGCCGTTAGATGTGCGTCGGGCTTTACCGAATGCGTCTTTGGATAATCTGAAGGAAACCTGGGGGTTTCAAGATGCGGCTAAAATTAATCCGAGGGCTTGGCGGGCGGTCTATGCGGATTTTCAAAATGGCGATCAGGCCAATATCCGGCGGATGTTAGGTTATACCACGCTATTCCAACCCCAGAAGGCGGTTACCCGGTTAGATGCGGCGATCGCCCTAGGCTATCTCGGATTCCAAGGCGAAGGTTTATCCCCCCAGGATGTCCTCACCCGTCAAACTTTACCTTCTCCGTCTCCGAGTCCCCTCCTCTCCCCGGCTCCCCCGTCCCCAACCACGCCCTAGGATGTCCTTGCAGTATTCCCCACTTTACCAAGGGCGATCGCAGAGCACAAAAATAAGGGATAGTAATAAAGCAAGCTCCTGATTTTACTAAACCCGACCGAATTTTGCTGTCATGTCTGACTCTTCCTCTGATCTGTCTCAATTAACGACGCAGTTAACTAGCGATGCTGAAAAAGTGCAACTTCAGAGTATTCCCCCCTTAATTGCTGGGGGTTCCCAGGGCTGGGCCGTGCTTCAGCGTTATCTTCAGGAGCAATCCTTAGCCAAGCCGAGCTTAGTGACGGGTAAAATTTATCAAAGTCTTTATGCCCTTAAGGATGCAGAGGTTAATCATTTTCTGAAGCAATATTTTCCGGCGGGGGTGATTCCCCTGGACTCAGCGCGACAAATTGATTATCGTCCCTTGCAACTGGCCTTAGCAGAACAGAATTTTGAGTTAGCGGATAATCTCACACGGGAAAAATTGTGCGAATTAGCTGGCGAAGGGGCTATCCAACGGAAATGGCTCTATTTTACGGAAGTGGAACGGTTTCCCAGTCTAGATTTACACACGATTAACGCCCTGTGGTGGGTGCATTCGGATGGCAAATTTGGCTTTTCAGTGCAACGTAAATTATGGTTATCGTTGAGTAAGGATTTTGTGAAACTCTGGCCTAAAATTGGTTGGAAAGATGGCAATAGTTGGACAAAATATCCCCAGGGATTTACCTGGAGTGTCACGGCTCCCGTTGGTCATTTACCGCTTTTAAATCAATTACGGGGGGTGAGGGTCGCGGCTTCTTTGTATGCTCATCCGGTGTGGACAGAATATCAGTGGTAGGATAGTGGAAAGTTATTTTTCATTGCCTTTTGTTAGCAGATCCCCCCCTTTCAAAGGGGGGCCAGGGGGGATAGCTAAAATGCCTACAGAGGATTCCAATTTGGTAATAACAGAAAATCAATACTAAGCTAGGGAGGATAAATCAAAATGACCACTCTTAAAGAAGGAAAATATTTTCTCCCTTATAATCCCCAACTAATTGCAAGAGCGAGAGAAATGCGAAAAAATCCAACTCTTGCCGAACGGAAATTGTGGGGATACCTACGCAATTTTCCGGTAAAAATGTGGAGACAAAAACCCATTAATCAATTCATTGTTGATTTTTACTGCCCAAAGCTAAAATTAGTAATTGAAGTTGATGGGGATAGCCATTTTACTCAGGAAGGATTAGTCTATGATCAAGAACGAACTCAAATTTTAGAAAACTATGGTTTGAAAGTGGTTCGTTTTACTAATTATGAAGTTTTAAATAATTTTGAGGTAGTTTGTGAGAAAATAATGTCATATTATACTCTTAATTTTAGTTGAAAGGCAATTCGATGCTATCTCTTCTTTAGAAAAGTATTAAATTCCCGCTTTCTTTTTTGAAAAGACAATGAACTCTCTCCCTAATTTTCCTTTAATCAAGATAATAAAATCCCCCCTAGCCCCCCTTTGTAAGGGGGGAATGAGCAAGAGGGTGAAATTTTAGGTATTTTTAACACCATTCGCCGTTTGGGTGATTTTCAACAGTTGTTTAATTTAGGAGCAAGAGTAAACCATGACTTCTTTGCGTGTTGGCATTGCTGGGCCGGTGGGATCGGGAAAAACCGCCCTTTTGGATGCATTATGTAAAGCATTGCGGGATAATTATGCGATCGCCGTTGTTACTAATGATATTTATACCCAGGAGGATGCTCAGTTTTTGGTGCGTTCCCAGGCATTAGCGGCGGAACGGATTCTAGGGGTGGAAACGGGGGGCTGTCCCCATACGGCGATTCGGGAAGATGCTTCGATGAATTTAGCGGCGATCGAGCAATTGGAAAACCAATTTAATCCCTTAGATTTGGTCTTTTTGGAGAGTGGAGGGGATAATTTAGCAGCTACTTTTAGCCCAGAATTGGTGGATTTAACGTTGTATGTGATTGATGTGGCGGCAGGGGATAAAATTCCTCGCAAGGGGGGGCCGGGGATCACTAAGTCAGATTTGTTGGTGATTAATAAAATTGATTTGGCTCCTTTGGTGGGGGCGGATTTACAGGTGATGGAGCGGGATGCCCAAAAAATGCGGGGCGATAAACCCTTTATTTTTACCAATTTAAAAACACAACAGGGTTTACCGGAGGTGATTGAGTTTGTTCGGCAACA
>JAYKIP010000315.1:0-4655 GCA_035286205.1 Merismopediaceae cyanobacterium | reverse complement strand
AATTGTTCGCGGTGGAGCCAAGAATCGTATTCCCGTTGCCGACGCACCACCCAATTTCCCTGGGGAATTGTAATTGCTTGATGTTCCGGATGAGTTAAAACCACTTGAGCCGATAACACCCGCAAATAGTGAATGCCTTGGCGTTGATAAAGGTCTGCTTTGCCCTGGTTAATGCGATGTTGATGACCCGTACTTTGACCGGTCGCCAGAACTAAATCGGGACATTTTTGAAAGCTTGGATCTCGCCAAAAGGGTAGCGTGATGTCATGGTCAACCCAATGGGCGATCGCCTCTGTGAGGGGCATAATCAGGACATCCCCTTGGCGAATGCCGAGGATTTTAGACGGCGACGGCGAGGATTTTTCAGAAAGACTAACAAAGGCAAAAAATGTGTTTTTAGGTGATCTGGAGGGGGATAACACCGTCTTTTTTTGGCTCAAAAATGGAGAGACAGCCGGTTGACGATGCGCGATTAAATTCACCCTATCAATCTCTCGAAAATGTTGAGATTTTCCAACTCTATGGTTCCTAAAAGTATCATTCCTAAAAGTGAGAGATTTTTCTTGCTTATTATTCTTATTAACAGAAGAAATGCTTGGCGAGAAAGTAGAAGCCGTAACGTCCTCGGTAACCCGCTCCGGAGAATTTTCTAAAGATTCATCTGCCTCACTGACGACCTCTGGAGATTCGGGGGATTCGGGGGATTCGGGAGATTCTAAAGATTCTGAAAATTCAGGAGATTCAAACCTTAATTGCCGATAAACTTCTAACAAATCGGGATCAAAAAACTCCGCCGTTATCTCGGTTTCGCCGGCGATTCCCCAGGGATCGGGACTGTCATCTTCCAGGGGCAAGTTTTCGAGGTCGGTTTCCCCCTTTTCCCCCAACGTCTCCCAAGGCTCAGACAATGGTGCTGTGTTCATCCCCACTCTATCCATAATCTGTGATAGAAATCTTAGTTTTACCTTACCCTCGTGATCCGATAGAGTGATCACAACGTCACAAAAATTGCTCATCCTGGGATAATCTACAGGATTAGATTAGGCTTAAGCCTCCAGAAGGCGAATTTTCAGGTTTTGTCATGCTCCCCTATTTTCTCAAACGTTTTGGGTTATCGCTTTTGACCCTCTTGGGCATTAGTTTACTGATTTTTACCCTGTTAACCCTGGCACCGGGAAATCCCCTGGGGGAATTGGCCACCAATCCGAATATTACGGAAACCGTGCGGGAAAATTTACGACGCAGTTTGGGCTTAGATCAACCACTACCAGTACGTTACTTAAAATGGTTTTTGTCCCTCTGTCGCGGAGATTTTGGTTATTCTTTTACCAGTCGTAGCCCGGTGTTGGATTTGATTTTACAGCGTTTACCCACGACCCTCAGTATTATGGGGATTGCCTATTCTCTCAGTATTTTAATGGCGTTACCGATGGGGATTATGGCCGCGTTAAAGCGTCAGCAATGGTTAGATTATGGACTTTCTAGTTTGAGTATCATTGGATTTTCCTTACCACCTTTTTTAACGGGGTTGACCTTAATTATTGTGTTCAGTGTGCAGTTGAAATGGCTACCCTTTATTTATGATAGTACCTTACAAGTGAATAGTTTACAAACCTTAGTGGAGCAATTCCAGCAATCTATTTTACCGATTTTGGTGTTAACCCTTTACCAAAGTGCAATTTTATTTCGCTTTGTGCGATCGGCGGTGTTGGAGGAATTACCCCAGGATTATATCCGCACGGCCTACGCCAAGGGGTTAAAAAATGGAGGCGTGATTAAAAATCATTTATTACGCAATGCCTTGATCCCGGTGGTGACGTTAATTGCCTTAGATTTACCCACGATTTTTACGGGGGCTTTGGTGACGGAACAGATTTTTCGTGTGCCAGGGATTGGAGCGTTGATGATTGAATCTATCTATCGCAATGATACACCGGTGGTCATGGCCGTTACGTTTCTTTATGCGGTTTTAATTGTGTTATTTGGGGCGATCGCCGATGGCATTTATGGCTTACTGGATCCAAGAGTCAAAGTCAATTAACTTAGTTTTATTTAATAAAAAAATAGGAGAGAATCACTTTTACAATGATGAAAAGCTATAGAATTATAGACCTTTTTGCAGGAATCGGTGGTCTGCGCTTAGGTTTCGAGACTCTAGGCTGTCAAACCGTTTTTGCTTCAGAAATTGATCGGGCGGCAGGTAAAATGTATGAATATAATTTTGGAGAATTACCGTTTGGGGATATTAATTTAATAAAACCTGAAGAAATTTCCGATCACGATATTTTATTAGCGGGCTTTCCCTGTCAACCTTTTAGTATTGCGGGCAAGGGCTTAGGTTTTACGGATACGAGAGGAACCTTATTTTTTAATATTGAGGCAATTCTCAAAGCGAAACAACCCCAGAGTTTTTTGCTGGAAAATGTTAAGCGATTGACGACCCATGATCAAGGGAGAACCTTGGCTATTATCCTAGAGCGGTTAAAAAATTTAGGCTATACCGTTTATTATCAAGTGCTAAATTCCCTAGACTACGGTATCCCCCAAAAACGAGAACGAGTTTATCTAGTCGGCTTTCGAGATAAGATTGATTTTCAATTTCCTCAGCCCTGGGGCTTTTATTATCCACTATCTCATATTTTAGAAAAGGATGAAGAGGTTCCTTCCCATTATTTTCTATCGGAATCGCTGAAGGAAAAACGTTTGAGGGCGTTAAAGGCTAAACCGCCATTCCCTTCTATCTGGCATGAAAATATTGGTGGGAATATCTCTGCCCTTCCTTACTCCTGTGCTTTACGCGCCACTGGGAGTTATAATTATCTTGTAGTGAATGGTGTCCGGCGATTAACTGACCGTGAAATGTTAAGACTCCAAGGCTTTCCAGAGGGTTTTAAGATTAATTTACCCTATTCTCAATTAAGGAAGGTGGTTGGTAATTCGGTGACGGTTCCTGTTATTCAGGCGATCGCCGAAAATATGCTTAAAGCTCTAGAGGCTCAAAAACCGAGAGAACAAACGATACAAATGGCACTTTTTTAAAGTTTGTAAACCGGATTAAGTCCTGATCAAGTAATTTATTTAAGGTAAATGTCATGAATCTTGAAGAAGCAAAGAAAGCCCTAGACAAAGTGATTCGCAAAACAAGAAGTCATTTCTATAAGCCGATCCAAATTGCCGAAGTTCTCTATCGAGATCGCGTGATAGGAGACATTAATTTATTACAGCTTGACACTTACCGCACAGTATCTCGGCGTTGGCGTGATCATATTTGTCTAGAATTTGTGGGAAGAACCAGCACTTCTTCTGCCCGTTATCAAGATGATGTCTTTAATGATAATGCAACTCCTCCTTCCATTTTAGCGATTCTTGGGCAAGAAAATAGAAATCATCAGGGAATTGTAGAAGCCTATATTTATCGTAATTTTTTTCAACGATTGTCGCAAATGTCATCAGGTTTAGATTACTGCCAACAACACGATCAGAATCATTTTAGATTAGAGGAGTTTTTACAGTTATTCTGGTTAGAGCCGGGTCTCAAAAGAAGTATAGATAAAATTTATGAAATTGTGGTTTATGCTCTTTTTTCAGCGATTATTGATTGCTTAGAAATATCAGTCAAAGTTACAGTTAGTGAGATGAAGGTTAATATTCTCAAAGAGTTTTCTGATTTTTCGGAAAAAGTTCTGCAATTATCCCCGGCAGATCCCTGCTTAGAAATCAAAGGTCAATTACATAGAGTCGGGACAACCAATGCCGCAGATCGAGGCTTAGATATGTGGGCTAATTTTGGATTAACCATTCAGATTAAACATTTATCTTTGACAGAAGAATTAGCAGAGGGAATTGTAAATGAAGTCTCTTCGGATCGGATGGTGATTATTTGCAAAGATGCAGAGCAAAAAATGATTATTTCCCTGTTAAATCAAATAGGCTGGCGGAGCAAAATTCAAAGTATTATTACTGAAAAAGAATTAATAAATTGGTATAATAAAGCCCTAAGAGGTCGTTATGCTGACGTATTAGCAGAAAAAGTGTTAAGCAACCTCCGCCAGGAAATTGCCGTTGAATTTCCCGCTACTGATCATCAAAAGTTTTTAGCTTTTAGGGATGAACGCGGCTATAGCCACTTGCAAAACTCTTGCTGGCCTTAATTTTTAGTCTTCCCATTCTTTTTTGATTATTTTTCTCTTAACCCCTATGCTTGCTGAAATTAAAACCCTTGCCGACAATCTATTGCCCCGCTTAATTGAAATTCGTCGTCATCTCCATGCCCATCCCGAACTCAGTGGTCAAGAATACCAAACGGCGGCCTACGTTGCCGGGGTTCTCTCTTCCTCTGGACTGCACGTTCAAGAGGCGATCGGCAAAACAGGAATTTTAGGAGAATTGAAGGGAACGGGAGCCAATCCGCGTCTTTTGGCGATTCGCACAGATATGGATGCCCTCCCCATCCAGGAAAAAACGGACTTAGCCTTTGCCTCGCGCCAGCCGGGGATTATGCACGCCTGTGGCCACGATATTCATACCACCCTAGGTCTGGGAACGGCGATGGTCTTAGCTCAACTGAGTCAACCCCTGCCCGGCGATGTCCGCTTTTTGTTTCAACCGGCCGAAGAGATTGCCCAGGGAGCCAGTTGGATGATCCAGGATGGGGC
>JAYKIP010000314.1:0-2910 GCA_035286205.1 Merismopediaceae cyanobacterium | reverse complement strand
AGAAGATACTCTTCTGGGTTTTCATTTTTTAGGGCTTCTTGCTTTTTCTCTATCTAGCCAGACTTTTTCTTTTTTGGCAATCCTTGTCTTGTAAGGCTTTTACCTACTTCTGTCCATCAGTCAGCCTCTTGACAGTTGGGTGGATGAGCATATTAGGCATTTACCTGATCCGTCTTTATAGCGTTTTCAATTGTCTTGTGGATCGCTTTTTGTTTCTCTTCTATCCTGAATGTCAAAAGAAGACAAAATTCACCCTAAAATTGAGGGAACACTCCTAGAAGCAATTCCCTAACCCTATGGCCCTGCCTCCCGCTCAGACACCGCTCTATAATCACACCCTACCGGCCCTCGAACATTGGTTAAAGTCCCTAGGAGGCCACCAAGATCCCCAGGCTCTCCATTGCTGGTCGCTACAGTATGCCACCTGGAAAGCCCAAATTAGCCTAGACATCGAAGAATTCGTCATTACCTATGAAACCTTAGAACAGCCTCCCATTACCCGTAGTTTTAAATATTCCTTAAGCCGAGAAGATATTGAAGCCGCTGTTTTAGCTGGGCCATAACCTGACATTGCCGGCTCCAGACCCGTCCTTCCTACTCTCCCGATTTGCCAAGGTGTTTTATGCTAGAGGCTTTAAGCTGAACATCATCTATGGTGAAATTTATGGCGAAATCTTCCGCGACCCTGCCCAACCTCGAAATCCTGACCCATCATCCCTTTGAAACGGAAACCCGTCCCTGGGGAAGCTTTACCACCCTAGAAGAGGGGCCAGGCTACAAAATCAAACGCATTGAGGTGAATCCCGGTCATCGCCTGAGTTTGCAGATGCACCACCATCGCAGTGAGCATTGGATCGTTCTATCGGGAACCGCTAAAGTAACCTGTGGCGAAACCATTGAGTTACTAGAAGCGAATCAATCTACCTACGTCCCCCAATGTACTGCTCACCGTCTGGAAAATCCGGGGGTCATTAAGCTAGTCATTATTGAGGTACAAAATGGCGAATATCTAGGAGAAGATGATATTATTCGATTCCAAGACGATTATTCCCGTCTGACGAATTAACGATCACCCTATTTTCTGTGCCCACCTATCAATGTCAACAATGCCATCGGCGTTTGTCCAGTGAGACCCAACTGCTTCAGTGTTCCCATTGTGGGAGTTTACGTCTAACCGTGCAACGTCAAAAAGGCTCCCCTCGCTCCGGCCCGGTCTCTCGTCCCTTGCCCCCGCCTCTACCGGAGGTTCCTTCTCTTAAAGGGGGGGGACTGACGGGCCCAGGGTCGCTATCCGATCCGCCTTCTTCTGCCCAGCGATCGCCTAGGCCAAGCTCGGCCCCGACCGGGTATATGTGGGAGGGCGTTAATTTCATGCAGGTCGTTTGGTTGGCGATCGTGTTGGCAGGCATTGGGGGCGGCTTGGGTTTTGGCCTTTATCGTCTGGGCAGTGGATTAGGAGGCAATAATCCTGGGCTGAAGCCCTTAGAGCTGAACCAGAAGGGGTGGGAACATCCCCCCAACAGTCGTTTGCAACAGGGACAATTGCAACATTCTTTAACGAGTCAGCAAACCCAGGTTTCCCGACTCAATGACCAGGCTTGGAGGAATGTCTCTCTGCAACTAAATAGTCAATTTCTTCAGGGTTCCCAGGCGATCGCCGGGGTAGCGGTGCGAGTCCATGGCCCAAACGATCAAAATTTTTATTATTTATTAGTGCGAGGAGATGGCACAGCCAGCTTAGGGAAACATAGCGACCAAGGTTGGCAACCCAGGGGAAACTGGACAAAAATTCCCGGTTTTAAACCCGATCACAATCAATTAGAATTGGTGGCCCAGGGCGATCGCCTCACCGGGTTAGTCAATCAACAAAAAATCGGTAGTTTTCAGGATACATCCTATACCCAGGGCAAAGTCGCTTTATTATCCCGTCAGGAGTCCCAGGGAGCCGCCGTCGTCGGTTTTCAGGATGTGCGCTTAAAATTAACGGAACCTCAAGACCTCGCCCTGTCGCCCGAACAAACGGTTCTGAACTACTATCGGGATTATTTAAAACAGCCTGGCGTTGCCCAATTAGACCTGGTGGATCGGGTGGAAGTCTATGGGCAAAAACGATTACGCCTTGACTACGATGAAACCCAATTACAGGTCGGACTTCGCTATACCTTCAAAAATGGGAGGAGTCTGTGTGAAAGTCGTCAATTGAACTTTTATTTTGACCGTTCCCAAAAGCAATGGCGACATCATCCAGCCGAAAAAATTCGTCCCCAACCCCAATGTCAATTGTAGTTTTGCCCCGCTACCTAGTCGAAGTTGAGAGCCTCCGTCTTTTAAGCGGAGGGTGAAAACGAGAAGGAGGCTTTAGCCTCCCGTGTCCCTACAAGGAGGTTTTATGTACGCAACTATTCAAGTTAGGCTAAATGTCGCAGATGAGGTGAGAGATTACCTCTTGTATCAGTGCCATCAAGCCAATAATCTGAGCAATTCGGCTATCTATTATGTCAGGCAGACTCATTTTGAGTCTTGTCCCAGAAAAGAGTTCTTCTCTGGGGATGAATACAGGAGTGTTTTCCAGCTTCGGCGCGTAAAAACTGCTAATTATGTGGAACTCTGTAGCCTGTTTAAGGAGAACTCCCACTACAAGGCTTTAGGGGGACAGTTAGCCCAGCAAACTTTAAAAACAGTGAGCGAGTCTTTCACTAGCTATAACAAGATTCTCTCCAATTTCTTTAATGGAGAAGTGAACCGCCCTAGTATGCCCTCTTATCGAACAAAAGGGGGATTATCACCTCTTTGTTATCCTTCACAAGCCGTTCAATTTAATATCGAAACGGGACAATGCAGGTTGCCTGTTAGTCAAGAGCTTGGAGAGGACGTAAAAGACCTAATCGGAGCAAAGGAAGTCTGGATCAA
>JAYKIP010000313.1:0-13556 GCA_035286205.1 Merismopediaceae cyanobacterium | reverse complement strand
GAACACAAGGAATGGGGAACTTTAATTTTTAATTATGGCCGCAATGAAGTCCGTAATTTCCTCGTCGCCAATGCCCTCTTCTGGTTTGACAAATACCACATTGACGGGATTCGGGTGGATGCGGTGGCTTCCATGCTCTATTTAGACTATTGCCGTAAAGATGGAGAATGGGTCACCAATCAGTACGGAGGCCGGGAAAATCTGGAGGCGGCGGACTTTTTGCGTCAAGTTAACAGTCTGCTCTTTGGTTATTATCCCGGAGTCCTCTCTATTGCCGAGGAATCTACGTCCTGGCCGATGGTTTCCTGGCCCACCTATGTGGGGGGTTTAGGGTTTAACCTCAAGTGGAATATGGGCTGGATGCACGATATGTTGGACTATTTCGGCATGGATCCCTGGTTCCGTCAATTCCATCAGAATAATGTCACCTTTAGTATGTGGTATCACCACAGTGAAAACTATATGCTGGCTCTGTCCCACGATGAGGTGGTGCATGGCAAGAGCAATATGCTAGGAAAAATGCCGGGGGATGAATGGCAGAAATTTGCGAATGTGCGGGCATTATTTACCTATATGTTTACTCACCCTGGCAAGAAAACCCTGTTTATGAGTATGGAGTTTGGCCAGTGGAGTGAATGGAATGTCTGGGCGGATTTGGAGTGGCATTTATTGCAGTATGAACCCCATCAGCAGTTAAAGCTCTTTTTCAAGGAATTAAACGCGATCTATCGCAGTGAACCGGCTCTTTATACCAAGGATTTCCAAGAAGACGGTTTCCAATGGATTGACTGTACGGATACTCGTCATAGTGTGGTGTCCTTTATTCGTCGTTCTGCGGATAATAGTGAATTTGTGATCACGATTTGTAATTTCACGCCCCAGCCCCATAGTCATTATCGGATTGGGGTGCCGGTTGCGGGTTTTTATACGGAATTATTTAACAGTGATGCCCGGAAATATGGCGGTAGTAATATGGGGAATTTGGGGGGCAAATGGTCGGAGGAATGGTCTTTCCATGGTCAACCCTATTCTTTAGATTTATGTTTACCGCCGTTAGGGGTTTTAATCCTCAAGTTAGATCCGAGTGTGGCGGTTCAAGCGTTGGCTCAAGAGGCTTAGGTTTTTCTGCTCCCTCTTAAAAAGTGACTACGTATAGGTTTGATCCCCCTAAATCCCCCTTAAAAAGGGGGACTTGTCGCTTTTAGTTGGTCTTTTTTTCTCCTAAAAATGGAATGTGATGTTCAATGATGAGTCTGCCCAGGAAAGTCTGGAGAGGCGGGAAATTGCCTTAGAGGTAACGGAAGATCCCCTTTCCCTTCAGTTGTTAGAGGAACAACAAGTGTTAGGACAGCAATACCTACGGCATCAACGGTTAAGCTTGATTTTTGGTTTTATTTTGGCGGTGATGGCTCTGATCGCCGGGTCGTTAATTGTGCTTTTGCATCGGGAATTATTAGGGGCGATCGCCGGTTTAAGTGTGATTACCCTGGGCATGATCGCGTTTTGGCTGTCCCAATGGCATCTGAAGGAGCCAATCCATAAATTATAATCCGGGGAGTGAGTCCACCTTCTCCGGCCAACACAATGAATCCTCTCACCCTTAAGTTTGCTCCCCTCTGCTTATCCGATGAGCAGTTTTTTCAACTATGTCAGAATAATCGTGACTTACGTTTTGAGAGAAATCATCCAGGAGATTTAATTATTATGTCCCCTACCGGTGGCGAAACGGGCGATCGCAATTCTGAAATTAACTATCAATTAAGACATTGGAATAAACAATCCCAGGGGGGCAAAGTATTTGATTCTTCGACGGGTTTTAAATTGCCCAATGGTGCGGATCGTTCCCCTGACTCGGCGTGGATACCTTTAGAAAAATGGCAGAGTTTAACCTTCCAACAACAGCAGGGTTTTGTGCCCCTGTGTCCCGATTTTGTGATTGAGTTACGGTCGAAAAGTGATAACTTAAATGCCTTACAAAATAAGATGCAGGAATATTTAGCGAATGGGACTCGCCTCGGTTGGTTAATTAATCGTCAAGACCGACAGGTGGAGATTTATCGCCCGGATCACGGGGTAGAAGTTTTGGCTAATCCCAGTCATTTATCCGGCGAGAAGATATTACCGGGATTTGTTTTAGATTTAGCTCCGGTTTGGTAACTTAGGTGGGCGATCGCCCTAATGGGTAATTGTGAGGAGGTTGGCTTGCAGTCCTTGAGTTTGATTCCGAATCTTTGGCGGAGAATCCAGCAACGGCTCTCTAGTCCTTTTTTCTATGCCGATGGCTATGCTTTTTTGTTGGCAATGATTCTTCGGGGTAGCCTCCTCAACCACCAAACCAATGATTATCGTTATTATTTAGAACCTTGGTATAATCATCTACAAACCCAGGGGGGATTTTTCGCGCTTAAAGATCATTTTAGTAACTATACTCCGCCCTATCTCTATTTCCTGGCGATCGTTGTCACGTTTTTGGGGGAACTACCTAAAGTCGTTGGCATAAAATTAATTACCTTCCCCTTTGAGTTGCTCTGTGCCTATTTTGCGGCTCAATGTGTGAAGTTAAAATTTCCGGAAACTCCATTCCCTAGAATCGCTTTTTTTACCTTACTGTTTGCGCCTACATTAATTTTAAATGGTTCCTACTGGGGACAGTGTGATGTAATTTATACCACCGGATTAATCGCTTGTCTATACTATTTTTGTCGCCAACGGGAGAATTGGGCGTTGATTGTCTTTGGGATGGCGGTGAGTTTTAAACAACAAGCCTTATTTTTATTGCCATTATTGGTGATCTTAACCCTCAAAAAATATATTTCACCGATGGCTTTTTGCTGGATACCCACAGTTTATCTGTTAGCTATTTTTCCCGCTTTATTATTGGGAAGACCCTTACCCGATTTATTATTAATTTACGTTAATCAGGCGAATACTTTTAAACATTTAACCCTCAATGCACCGAATCTTTACCAATGGATTCCCAATGATTATTACGCGATTATGGCTCCTCTCGGAATAATTTTGGCGATCGCGGTATTAAGTACTTTAATCCTTTCTGTTAGCCGCAGTCGAGTGAAAATAACTCCTCCTCTCCTTATTTTACTGGCGACCCTAGCGGTGTTATTAATGCCCTACTTTTTGCCCAAAATGCACGATCGCTACTTTTTCGCGGCTGATATGATTTCCATTCTTTATGGATTTTACTTTCCTCCCTATTTCTTTGTGCCGGTTGCCATTAATTTAGTTTCCTTGTTTAGTTATTTTCCTTTTTTATGGGGAGTAGAAGTTATTCCCTTGAAAATTTTATCCCTGGTATTAGCCGGTGTGATGGGAGTTTTGGTCTATCATTTACGAATCGCCTTGGCCGAGACTGCCGAGCAAATCCCCTGGGGTGACCCTAGATAACACGATGCGGAAAGGTCTAAAGCGGTTCTGATTGCGTCCTTTGCTATGATAAGCTTGCTTATTGCCCGTCAGAAAGTGGTATCTACCAATGTTTGCTGATTTTCACTATGCTCTGCGTTCTAAATTAGATGGTCAGTATTTGGTCGCTCGTTTAAAACGGAGTGAGGATTTACCCCCGGCCCAGTTTCTTCTCTTGTTTAAGGAGGATTATGAAGCCCTCAGTTACGTTAATCAACACGCCCCCGATTTAGGCGATCGCTTTGGGATAGAAACCTTATCTTCCGGTCAACTGAAAGGGTTAATGCAACGATGGGGATTTCAGGGGTTAGGTCTAGTGCAAGACCCCTTGGAACCCAGAATTGAATTTATGACCACTTCCTCCGATTAATTCCCACCGGGGCTAACGGTGATTTCGGAAAAATGTATTATTTTAGATTATTTATGAGATTGTTTTAAGATGCTACAAACTTGGCTACAAGACCATCAAATTTTATTAATGTTAACCGTTCTGATTGTTGCTCTCGCTCTCTTTGTGTTGGAGTGGTTGCCCATTGATATTACCTCGATTTTAGTCACCGTTGTTTTAATGTTATTGGGCTTAGTCAGTCCCGATGAAGGCATTGCCGGGTTTGGCAATTCTGCCACCATTACGGTGATGGCGATGTTTATTTTAAGTTATGGCGTAACCCGAACGGGTATTATTCAGATTGTGCGGGATTTTTTGGTGAAATGGGGAGGTGATAAAGCGGGTCAACAAATTATGGTATTAGGGTTAGTGGTGGGCCCGATTACGGCATTTATTAATAATACAGCAGTGGTCGCTATTTTTTTGCCAATTGTGGAGGAATGGTCAAAACAACGCCGAATTTCAGTGTCTAAATTAATGATTCCCCTTTCCTATGCGACGGTATTGGGGGGCATGATTACCGTGATTGGGACTTCTACGAATATTTTAGCCAGTGGATTATCAAAAAAATTAACAGGTCAAGAGTTTAATCTTTTCCAATTTACCCCCCTGGGATTAGCCACCTTTACCATTGGTTTAATTTATTTGGCGATCGCCGCGCCCCGGCTCTTACCGGATCGAAAAGGAGCCGATCCCAGTAAATTAACCGGGGAATATTGCCTAGAGGATTACGTCAGTGAAATTATTGTGCCACCGCGCTCTAGTTTAATTGGCCAAACTCTGCGTCAAAGCGGCATTCAACGAAAATTTGACATTGATGTGTTAGAAATTATCCATAATGAAACCCATTTTCCCCAGCCTTTAGCGGATAAAGTCTTATCCCTGGGAGATATTTTAATTGTGCGGGGTTCTAAGGATGATTTGCTTAAAATTAAAGATGAACGGGGGGTAGAAATTTTTGCCGATATTAAATTTTCTGAAGAGCAAGCCCAGGAGCAAATTGAGCAATTAGAGCAGGGGGAGGAAAAAGTCGCGGAGATTTTAATTTTATCTAATTCTCGTCTGGTTGGTTCAACCTTAAAAGATATTCGTTTTCGTCAACGTTATAATGCGACGGTTTTGGCGATTCGTCGTGGGGAAGAATTAATCCGAGAAAGAATGGGTAAAGTCCAGTTGAAGTTTGGGGATTTATTATTAGTCCAGGGGCCAAAGGAAAGTTTTTTGGGATTACAAACGACGCGGGAATTATTGGTGCTAGAAGCCAAGGATGTGGAAAATTTACGTTTTGATAAGGCTTGGATTTCCCTCGCGATTATTGCCGGGGTGATTCTGATTGCCGCCTTTGATATTTTACCGATTCTTGTTACTAGCTTGGTCGGGGTATTACTCATGATTATTACCGGATGCTTAAAACCAGGGGAAATTTACGGAGCCGTGCGTTGGGATATTATTTTTCTCTTGGCGGGCTTAATTCCCTTAGGAACAGCTATGGATAATTCGGGAACAACGGAATGGTTAGCGGGATATTTAGTCAATTTTGGGGGACATTTATCTGGCTATTGGCAATTAGTCTTGTTTTATGCCGCAACAGCTTTATTAACGGAAATTTTGTCGAATAATGCAACGGTCGTGTTAATGTTACCGATCGCCGTAGAAGTGGCCAAAAGTCTAAATGTAAATCCTTTAGCTTTTATGTTTGTGGTAACTTTTGCGGCTTCTAATAGTTATGTCACTCCGATTGGCTATCAAACCAATACCATGGTCTATGGGCCGGGGGGTTATAAATTCTTTGATTTTACGCGGGTGGGCGCACCGTTGACTGTTCTATTATTATTCCTTACTCCCTTACTGACGCTCTGGTTTTATGGCTTGTAAAATGGCTCCTAAATCTCCTAAGACGGAGAGACTAACCTGATAATAATTCTCCCCCAACGTTGGGGGCCGGGGGCAAAAATGCTAAGATTTCAAGGCTTAAGCCAATAGGCCATTAACGTTTGACCCAGGGCCGTCGCTTGGCGATCAGGAGAGTCTTCATTCTCCAAAAGTAAGGGCCAAAGAGTTAATAAATCCTGGGCTAAGGGTTTGCTTTGCTCGGTTTTTAGTAACTCATAAAGTTCATAGGCCATCTGTAATTTGCCAATCACGAGGGGTAATTGTTCGATGGGAATTTTTTCCGCTAAGACATAGGCTAAGGTGGGATTACCGGTCATCAAACGGGCGATCAGTTGCAACAAAGGACTTTTTAAAAAAGCCGCTAGTCCATGGGTCGTTGTCATCTGAAAACTATACCGTTCAATAATTTGGGCCGCCGCCAGGGTGCGAGTTTCAATATTTTGCAGAAATCGGGCTAATCGGAGTTGTTTGGCCGGGGCGATCGCCGAAAATAAAGCGAGGGAAAGGTTATCTAGTCCCCACTCTTCCCGCCCTTGGCTGGGTTCACCATTGACAATCGGAAAAACGTGATCGCAGTAATCTCCTAATTGTTCCGCCCGATATTGCACCGCCGCCCGTATATTTTGCTCTTTCGCTTTTTCTCCCCATTGCCAATCGTAGGGGGGTTGCCATTCTTTTAGGGGTCTAACTTTATCTGCCTGGGTAACTAAACAAAACACCGGTATATCGGGATACTGGGCGCGAAAATCCTGTAAAAATTCTCCGTCCATTTGCAGACTCGGATCGAGGGCTGGCGTTAATAACAGCAATAAATCTGCCTGGTGGGCTTGGTTTAAAACCTGTTTTCGTAGAGCAGTTTGTTGGTTTTGTTCATAGCCGGGACTATCCCAAAGGATTAAACTTTCACCGGTCGAGGTTTGCCAATGATATTCCTGAAGGGTACTGGTATTGGGTAACACATCGGTAACAATTAAAGACTGGCGAAATAGGCTATTAATTAAGCTACTTTTACCGGCTCCAGTGCGACCAACCACGAATAAATTAATCGGTTTTTCTTCTACTTTTTCGGGAGATTCTGCCTGAAGAAATAATTCCTGGAGGGTTTGGGTAGAAGGTTTTGCAAGGGTGACAGGCGAAGTTGCAAAATATTGATCCGGTAAATTTTGACCACTATAAAGCACGATGGCTTGACGAGCGAGATTTCTCAGGGCCGCTTCTCGGAGGAGTTGATTAAAGTTACCTAACAGGGCTTGATTGGCCTGTTCATTACTACTTTGGCTGATTTGTCGGGCGATCGCGGCGGTGGGATTAATGAACCATTGGGCCCAGTTCCACAGTTGCCAGGCTTTACGCAGAGAAGGCTCTAATTGCTGATAGATTTCGTAGGATTGATAGGCTTGGGCGAGGGTAATTTGATTCAGGGCAGGCGATAATTGGGTTAACCAACGATCCAGATCATCAACGGTTCCCCGAATCAGACCATAGGCTTGGGGAATATAGATATTTAACAGAGGATATTTAACTTCGGGATGATAGGTCTGGGCAACAGTAATAATGACTTCCTGACAGCGTTGTAAAAAGAGCGGAAAATTTTCCCAGAGGGGTTGATCCGGTTGCGTTTTCTGGAGAATTTCTTGCAGTTGATTTTCAAGATTTAACCGTCTTTGATCCGTTTCTCCAGGCTCCCTTAACGGCAAACTTTCGAGGGATTCCAAAACGTTGATTGAGGTCTGAAGCGGTTTTGTCCATCGCACCAATAACCATCGCCAACCCACTAACACTAGGGTAATAATCCCCCACACCCAACTGAGACCCCACTGATGAATTTGCCAACTGGCCGCGACTAATAGCCCTAGGCTAATTCCGGCGATCGGTAAGGTGAGAATCATACCTTGGAACAGGGTCAAACGGTTTTTCGTTACAGCCATGCAGTCCACTCCGGGGGGTTATTGAGGAATCCGATAAAAAACCTCCCCATCCATCATAGACAGGGAGATTCTAACCATTGACAATGATTTGAGAAAATTACCGCCGATCCTTAGAAATAGATCGTACCGCCCCAACGTTCGTCTAAACGGGGAGCAATGAGGGTATAACCGGCTACGTCAGTAAGATCCTGTTTTGTCCAGTTTCTGAGTTCAGGATAAATATCCGGACGGCTCACATTGGGATGCAATTCTGTATAGTCATCTTCTCCGTCGTAACTGGTGGGATTCGTGAGATAGTCCACGATCGCGGCGAGAGAATCGCGGGGAGGTTCCGCTTTGGCGAGATCGCTAAGGCCAAGACTGACATTATTATTGGTTTTCGTTTTACCCTGTAAATGGCATTGCGTACATTCTTGAACAAAGAGTCTTTGACCATTGGCAAATTCCTGTTCGGTGAGGGTCGCCGTTTTGCCGGTTCCATCGTAGGGAATGGTTCGGGTTGCCTCGGTTAATTCGACTGCATTGACACTGCCCGCTGACAGGTGAAAGAGGAAGAAGACCGCCGCGATCGCCACCCAAAAAAATCGTTTCACCATTGTTCTCCTCAAAGAGTTTGATAGATTAAGTACAGATTTTGTCTATTTTTCCTATCTCTTTGGGGATAGTTGAAGCTAGTCCTGTCACCGCCGCCCCAGTTGCGACATTCTGAGTGGCCAACACTATCTTCACAATCCGATGGGATGACCATTTGTTAGCCAAAGCCAAGAGATAGAGAAGTATAACTATCATGCCATTCAACGTCCCCCTTGCGACCTTGGGGTGAGGATTCTCCGGAAATTCCCTGCCCGGAGCCGACGACCTCCAACGATGACAGGCGGTGATATGCCGAAGGGAAGCCATCCGCAACCGGAAAAGCCAAGCCTTTTATCCCAAAAAGTTCGCTACAATGACCCGTACCGTTCTTCATCTTGGCCTAGGTACTCCTTGTCTTCCGTTGCCTACCTGTTAGTCGCCCATGGCAGCCGCGATCGCCGTTACCAGATTGCCCTCGAACGTCTTGCGGATTGGGTCTCCCAAGCATTATCGGCAGAGGCCGTCGCGTCTATTTCCCCGGCCAGTATGGCTACCCCAGGGCTATCCCCCACAATCCCAGTACGGACGGCAGTATTAGAATGTCATCCTCTCCCTCTACATCAGCAAATAGAGGCGATCTCCCAGGATCTCGCCGGGCAAGGCTACCGGACTCTAAGGATTGTGCCGTTATTTCTAGGGTTAGGGGTACATCTGCGGGAGGACTTACCCAGGGAGATTGACCAGGCGCGACGTTTTTCTCCCATGGTGTTAACCCAGGATACGGCTTTAGGGGAAATGCCCGGCTTAAAATCACTGATTGCCCAACCGTTAATCCTGGATGCCCGTATCCCTAAAATTTTGATCGCCCATGGTAGTCGTCGAGCAGGAGGCAACACCCCCATCGAAACCCTCGCCAGTCATCTCGATATGCACACCGCCTATTGGTCAGATCCCCATTGGCCTTCGGTGATCACGGCTCTCCTGTCCTCCCAACCCCCAGGGATGCAAATTATTCCCTATGTGCTATTCTCCGGCGGCATTACCGATGAGATCGCCCAACAGGTAGCAATTTGGCAAAAGACTTATCCCCATCTGTGGTGGTCTATGGGTCAACCCTTGGGAGCAAATCCCGCCCTAGCCCCGCTAATTGCTCAGACATTAGTTAATAAAACTTAAGTAGCGTTACTGAATTGGAGTATGAAGTCAAATTTTGCATACCTCTAGACAACCGAGCTAGTTAATGTTTAAAAAATTGCATCTTTAGATATTAGTATTGTAAATCAGCGTTGCTAATTTTCATGATGTATTAATTTCTCATAGTCTAGAAAAATATCTCAAAAACTGACCTCAATTATCCCTTTTTTGAAGGAGTCAAGACATAATTTACAGTGATCAATATTTTTCCGATGGAATCATCATCACTTTTTTAACATCCCAAAAGTCAATAAACCTAGATATGGGAAGAAAGCGCGATCGCTTTCATGGGCCGTTGGCATTGCCGTTATGATTTCAAGCGGCATAACGAAGAATCTCCACTTCAGCCCCTTTATTAACCGCTTCTTCTGCGCGATTTAATACATATTCCGTAACAGATTCACTGAGATAGTATTCTCCACAATTTTCACAAATATCCGCAGGAACTCGCTTTAAGACAATCAAACAATCATCCCTTTCTAACGTGACAGAGACCAAACCTGGCCTCGTTTTTCCATGTTTACAAATTACACATTCCATCATAATTACCTACGCTTTCTAAAATTATCTGTCCATAGTTGTGGATCAGGAATATAGGCTGTTACAATATAGCCTGTATCATTCTTTTGATCATAAGAAAACACAACATGAATAGGTTTATTTTTGACAAAATCTAAAATTAAATAACTAGCAAAGGGAGTATCATCCGGTTTTTCTTCGATAACTTCCCCATAATTGATTGCCGTCTTGACATCCTCCTTACTGATTCTTCTAAAAAACATTTGTTGAATAGCATGACTAGAGAAAACCAATTTTTGACAATTCAATATTGCGGCTCCTCAGACATTACAATAAAATCAATAAAAAATATTTCTCAGTTTGATTATATCCTAACGAGAAGAAGTATTGGCAATTTCTCAAAAATTTTTCACTATAAGTTTAATACAA
Organism: Merismopediaceae cyanobacterium; assembly: GCA_035286205.1. Lineage (GTDB taxonomy): Bacteria > Cyanobacteriota > Cyanobacteriia > Cyanobacteriales > Microcystaceae > Woronichinia. The sequence continues at coordinate 3,212 of JAYKIP010000313.1, read as the reverse complement.
CTCGATCGCTCTTGTTCATGTTAATCTCCCCCCCAAAAGTCAATAAACCTAGATATGCTTCCCTAGGGCGATCGCCTCTAATCCCCGCTATAGCCGATACAATGAGTGGGATCAAAATTGCAGTCACCTCGTAGGGATACCTTTATGCCACGCCGCAACGACTTAAACAAAATTCTCATTTTAGGAGCCGGCCCTATTGTCATCGGTCAAGCCTGTGAATTTGACTATTCAGGAACTCAAGCCTGTAAAGCCCTAAAAGAGGAAGGCTATGAGGTGGTCTTGATTAACTCCAACCCGGCTTCGATTATGACTGATCCAGAGTTGGCCCACCGTACCTATATCGAACCGTTATTGCCGGAGATTGTAGAAAAGGTGATCGAGAAGGAACGACCGGATGCCCTATTGCCGACCATGGGGGGACAAACAGCCCTGAATTTAGCGGTGACTTTAGCGAAGTCGGGGGTCTTAGAAAAGTATGGCGTGGAGTTAATTGGCGCGAAATTAGAGGCGATCGAGAAAGGTGAGGATCGGGAACTCTTTAAGGAAGCCATGGCACGGATTGGCGTTCCTACCTGTCCATCGGGCATTGTCAATAATATGGACGAAGCGAAAAAAATTGCCGCCGAAATTGGCTCTTATCCGTTGATTATTCGACCGGCTTTTACCCTGGGAGGAACCGGGGGCGGTATTGCCTACAACCAGGAAGAATACGAAGAAATGGCTGAATATGGCTTAGAACAGTCCCCGGTGCATCAAATTCTGGTGGAAAAATCGTTGCTTGGTTGGAAAGAATATGAGTTAGAAGTGATGCGGGATTTAGCGGATAACGTGGTGATTATCTGCTCCATTGAAAACTTTGATCCGATGGGAGTTCATACGGGGGATTCCATTACCGTTGCCCCGGCTCAAACCTTAACCGATAAGGAATATCAACGCCTACGGGATTATTCTAAGGCGATTATTCGAGAAATTGGGGTGGAAACCGGCGGTTCTAATATTCAATTTTCGGTTAATCCCAGTAACGGCGATGTGATTGTGATTGAAATGAATCCCCGCGTGTCCCGTTCTTCGGCCTTGGCTTCTAAGGCGACTGGTTTTCCCATTGCTAAATTTGCGGCGAAGTTAGCAGTTGGTTATACCCTCAATGAAATTTCTAATGATATTACCCAAAAAACCCCGGCTTCCTTTGAGCCAACCATTGATTATGTGGTGACGAAAATTCCTCGGTTTGCCTTTGAGAAATTCCCTGGGGCAGAGCCAATTTTAACCACGCAAATGAAGTCAGTGGGGGAAGCTATGGCGATCGGTCGGACATTCCAGGAATCTTTTCAAAAAGCGTTACGTTCCCTCGAAACAGGGCGAGCCGGATTTGGGTGCGATCGCCAGGAAACCTTACCCACCATTTCCCAAATTCGTTCCCATTTACGGACTCCTAACCCTGAGCGCGTCTTTGCCATTTATCAAGCCTTTAAGTTAGGTTTAACGGCGGAAGATATTCACGAATTAACGGCCATTGATATTTGGTTTCTGGATAAATTACAGGAATTAGTAGAAACCGAGAAGTCTTTAAAACAACATCCCCTTACCACCCTCACCGCCGATCAACTCTGGGCTATTAAACAACAAGGCTTCAGCGATCGCCAAATTGCCTTTGCTACCAAAACCACCGAAGATGAAGTGCGAAAACACCGTAAATCTTTAAGCGTGATTCCAGTTTATAAAGTGGTGGATACCTGTGCGGCTGAATTTGAAGCTTTTACGCCCTACTATTATTCCACCTACGAACGAGAAGAGTCAGAAATTTTACCCTGTGATAAACCGAAAGTCGTGATCCTCGGTGGTGGGCCTAATCGCATTGGTCAGGGGATTGAATTTGACTATTGTTGTTGTCATGCCTCCTTTGCATTGAGTGACGCAGGCTATGAAACGATCATGGTTAATTCCAATCCGGAAACCGTTTCAACAGACTACGACACCAGCGATCGCCTTTACTTTGAACCCTTAACCAAAGAAGATGTTTTAAACATTTTAGAAGCCGAAAATCCTGTGGGGGTCATTGTACAATTTGGCGGTCAAACCCCCTTAAAATTGGCCGTTCCGTTACAAAAATATCTCAACTCACCCAACTGTCCCGTCCAGACCAAAATTTGGGGAACCTCACCGGATTCCATTGATACCGCCGAAGACCGCGAACGCTTTGAACGCATTCTGCACGAGTTAGAAATTAATCAACCTCCTAACGGGATCGCCCGTGACTATGAAGAATCCCGTGTGGTGGCCAATCGCATTAGTTACCCTGTGGTTGTACGACCTTCCTATGTGTTAGGAGGACGGGCCATGGAAATCGTCTATTCCGATGAGGAATTAGAGCGTTATATGACCTACGCGGTGCAAATTGAACCCGATCACCCCATCCTCATTGATAAGTTTCTGGAAAATGCGATCGAGGTGGATGTGGATTCCCTCACCGATCACACCGGTAAAGTTGTCATTGGTGGCATTATGGAACACATCGAAGAAGCCGGTATCCACTCCGGGGACTCCGCCTGTTCGATTCCCTACACCAGTCTTTCCGAACCCGTTTTAGCCACCATTCGCCAGTGGACGGAGCAGTTGGCCAAAGCCCTGAATGTAGTGGGTTTAATGAATATTCAGTACGCGGTTCAAGGAGAGCAGGTCTATATTCTCGAAGCCAATCCCCGTGCTTCCCGTACCGTTCCCTACGTTTCCAAAGCGACCGGGCGACCCTTAGCAAAAATTGCCTCGTTGGTGATGTCGGGCAAAACTTTAACCGAGTTAGGCGTAACGGAAGAGTTAATTCCTAAGCACGTTGCCGTTAAAGAAGCGGTATTACCCTTTGCCAAGTTTCCTGGGGCTGACACTTTGCTAGGCCCTGAAATGCGTTCTACGGGGGAAGTGATGGGCATTGACAGCGATTTTGGTAAGGCATTTGCTAAGGCCGAATTAGCCGCTAGTGTAGATTTAGCGACAACCGGAACCATCTTTATTTCCATGAGCGATCGCACGAAGGAAGCCGCAGTTCCCGTCGTCAAGGATTTAATGGATTTAGGTTTTAAGGTGGTGGCTACGGCAGGAACCCAAAAAGTGCTAAAAGATAATGGTATTGAGGGAATCGAAGTGGTCTTAAAACTCCATGAAGGTCGTCCCCATGTGATTGATTGGATCAAGAATAATTGGATTCAATTTATTAT
>JAYKIP010000312.1:0-8437 GCA_035286205.1 Merismopediaceae cyanobacterium | reverse complement strand
GTTCTAGGTGATCCATGTCCCCTAGGAGCAGATGAATACCGGGACGAGCCTGGGGATTAAATTTTAATTTGGCGGGATTACGAACTAATAAAAACAGTTCATAGTCGGTTTGTTCAATTAATAGGTCGGCTAGATAGTGACCGATACATCCACTAATGCCGGTTATAAAAAGGCGTTTACTCATTGGTTAGTTTGAATTAAATAAAGATAGGAGGCTTGAATGAAATTTCAAGGTATGGTAAAGTATTAATGACAAATTTTCTTATAATACTCTAGAGCGGACTCGGCATCAGCCAAACGCAAATCTAATTCAAGTTTTTTAACAAGATTAGAGGTTAAATTTTCTTGAATTTGATAGCCAAGACGAACGACTTTTTCAAGTCTAACGGAAATTCGACGAGCTTCATTTTTGAATTGTTGGAGTTTTTTTCGATCTTGCCAAGCCATGTAAGTTGTATAAGCTAAAAATAATAATACAACGAAAGATATTATGTACAAATACATGAAATAGAATAATTTATAAATTAGTAATGAAAAAACTCCACTTATCCCGACAGACAGATAATAGAATAGATCATATTTAGCTTTGAAATGACTAATTTTTTCGCATAAACTAAAAAGCTTGTCTCCATACTCGCAGAGTAAAGATACCAGCAATAATCTATCATCTGGGGATAAGGTAGAAGGAGGTTCTTCACTCTGGGAAGTTATATTAACATCCTCTAATAACAAATTGGAGTCAGGTTCACGATACTCTGTATCTGCTATCAATGTCATATTTAATCCTCTTTTTTGTTTAAAGATACACGACCAAAAGATTCTATTACCTTGAAAAACTGATCTAAATTTGCCAGTTTATTTTCTTCATCATAACCACTGGTATTCGGTAATAGAATTTCTCTTGAGCCTGACATAAAATTGCGGATAATGAGAGACGCGGAACAATATTCATGAAAAAAATTTGCTGTTCCGAATTTATTCCGCAAAATTTGAATTTGTTGCTCATACTGACCTTGCTGATAATGAGCTTTCACACATTGCCGATCATGCCACCAAAGATCTTGTTTCGTAACTAATGTAATCAAAAATAATTTTTTGCGTTTTTGTTTATGGATTTCTGCTAGGGCCAAAGCATTAACGATTTTCTCCAGAAAAGCCTGCTCTCTTTCCCTTCTTTGTTTAACATAGACCTTTAAAAACTCGGATTCAGTCATCCCTGATTGATAGGGTTGATCCTGAAGAAAATCTCGATAACTCGTCGAACCAAACGAATGATAACCCCAGGCAACAGTGTTAATCATTAATTGAATTTTACCTTGAATCATCTCCCGTAATAGATCGTCCCAAGTTTCATGTAAACGTTCTTGGCCGGGGACAATAATCACTTTACCAACATTCTTACTATCAAGTGGATTGTCCTCTACGCCAATAGACTCTTCATAGGGTTTTAATAACTCTCGACTGGATTGACCCGACAGTAACTTACCAAGAGTAGATTTCCCCGTGCCACTCGCTCCTAAAATCGCAATTTTTATGTCTCCATCCTTAATCCGTTTAAAAAGTCGTGTAAAAGTTGGCAGGGTTTTATCCGCTAAATCAAGGGCTGTGATACCCGTACTAACTGCATTTAGGGATTCGACGAACATAACTGTTTTTTTTCTGGGTTCACTTCTAAGTCTGTTGCAATCATAGCCTAATTTGTTAGATTAGACCTCACCGGATGACCCCGATCGCCCCCTCTGGAAATCTATTGCCGCTCAAAAGCAGACAAGGGCCGGTTAGGCAATCAAACGAATAAATTTTTTCTTGCCTACTTGTAACACTTTACCGACTAAATCCTCCACGCTATCAAAGGTTAAATCTACCTCCGTTAGGCGATCGCCGTCTAACCGTACCGAACCCCCTTGAATTTGTCGTCGCCCTTCCCCACTACTGGCACATAATCCACTCGCACTGAGTAAATAGAAAAGTTTAACGGGAAAAGTAACGCCGGCTAAGGAAAATTCCGGCACACTTTCGGCTCCGGTGGTTTGCCCCTGGGTGACAATTTCCTGGGCCGTTTTTTGGGCCGCTAAGGCCGCCTCTTCACCATGAAACTGGGACACAACGGCGATCGCCAACGCCTTTTGACAATCCCTGGGATTACTCGGTAAACTTTCTAGGGGTAAATTGGTGAGTAACTCAAAATAATCTTTAATCAGCGTATCCGGTGTTTTTTCTAACTTGGAATACATTGAAAGTGCGTCTTCTTTTAAACCCACATAATTATTCAAAGACTTCGACATTTTTTGATGGCCGTCTGTACCAATTAAAATCGGTAATAACAGGCCAAACTGGGGCGGTTTCCCAAAATGCCGTTGTAAATCCCGACCCACTGCAATATTAAACTTTTGATCCGTTCCCCCTAACTCCACATCCGCATCCACCATCACCGAATCGTAGCCCTGCATCAACGGATAAAGAAACTCGTGTAAAAAAATCGGATTTTCCTTAGCAAACCGCTCTGCAAAACCTTCCTTGGCCAGCATTTGGCCCACCGTCATTGTCGCTAAGAGTTCTTGAATTTTGGCTAAATTTAACGCCCCTAACCAATCAGAATTGTAATAAATTTCTAGCCGTCCGGGGGTATCAAAATCCAAAATAGGCCGCAACTGGGCTAAATAATCCCTTGCATTTTGGCGCACTTGATCACTGGTTAACTGTTTCCGCACTTCGGATTTGCCGGTGGGATCACCAATTTGGGCCGTAAAATCGCCAATAATCACGATCGCCGTATGCCCCGCATCCTGAAAAGCTCGTAACTTGCGAAAGGGAATACTATGGCCCAAATGAATATCGGTTCCCGTCGGATCAATCCCTAACTTCACCCGCAGGGGGCGGTCTCCCTGGGTTAATAACTGCGCCAAATTTTCCTGGGGATTGCGAGAATCCGGTTGATGGGGGAAAATTTCGTGGGTTCCGCGATATAACCAGGCTAGGGCTTGCTCAGGGGTAGCGACCGTCATTAGCTCAACTCTAAAAAACACAGAAAACCCATTATAGAAGGTTTCGTTAACGGAATTAGACCCCGATTCAGGCCATCGCCTCCGATTTTCCCTAAACTAGAAGCAAAACCGCCGCCTCTGACTGTCCCTGTTGTGATCAAGTTGCCCGGCTCTCCTAAAATCCTATGGAAATTCTCTGTACCCGTCCCCAATGTTCCCGGTTGAATAGCTTTCCTGACCTGGACAATCGTAATACCCTACAAACGGCCCAACAAAAATTTTGTACCAGTTGTGGGATGCCTTTAATCCTGGGCGGTCGTTATTTACCCGTTAAACTGTTGGGACAAGGGGGCTTCGGGGCGGCCTTTTTAGCTCTTGACCGCTTTACCCCAGCCATGCGGTTTTGTGTGGTAAAACAATTTCAGCCGTCCGGGGATTTAAGCCAAGCCCAGATTGATATAGCCTTAAATTTATTTCAACGGGAAGCGGAAGTCTTAGAAGTCTTAGGCAATAAGCATGATCAAATTCCCGATCTCTACGCCTTTTTTCCGTTGGTAGTGGAAAATCGAAATACCGGCAAAAGTGACCAATTTTTTTATTTGGTGCAGGAATTTGTTAATGGCCAAAATTTGGAACAGGAGTTAATGACCAAAGGGATTTTCTCGGAAAAAGCGGTGGAAGCGGTCTTAACGGAAATGTTAGGTATCTTGAAATTTGTCCACGATCGCGGTTCAATCCATCGAGATATTAAACCGTCGAATATTATGCGCGACCAGGAAGGCAACCTCTTTTTATTAGATTTTGGAGCGGTTAAACAAGTAGTGGCCGGGGCGGCTCCGGGGGGCGGTTCAACGGGAATTTATTCCATGGGCTTTGCGCCACCGGAACAGATGACTGGGGGACAGGTTTATCCGGCGACGGATCTCTATGCTTTGGCGGTAACTTGTCTCTATTTACTCACCGGTAAAGAAGCCCAGGAACTTTATGATGGCTATCACAATACCTGGCATTGGCGAAAATTTGCGCCAAAAGTCAGCGATCGCCTGGGTAAAATTTTAGACCGGTTATTATTACCCACGCCGAAAGACAGATTTCAATCCGCCCAGGAAGTTCTCAACGCATTACAGGGAAGTCAACCTAACCCGCAACCCAAGGTGAGTCATTCCAGTACGACGATTCAAGGTTCTCCTCCGGCTCCGGTCTCCTCTGCTCCGGTCTCCTCTGCGCCGGGGGCTTCCCCGACTAAACCGAGCTTTTCTACTTTGGAACTATTAGGCAGTGCGGCCTTTACGGGCTTTGAAAGTGCCTTGGTTTGGGTCGCGGCGACCAGTTTAATTCCAGGCAGTGGCCTGAGTATGGGGTTATGGGGCATGGCGACCGGCGGGATGATTTTTGCCCAATGGCGGCGGGTGATTGAGCGTTGGGATTTGGTGATTATTGCGGGTTTAAGTTTTTTACCCTTTGTTTTTTTGGGTTGGATTCCCCAACGGGTTGCTTTACTGCGAACCTTACAAGGGGTTTTGACCCAAAGTTTGCCCTTTCTTAGTCATTCCTGGTGGAGTGTGTTGGCGATCGCCCTGTTTGCGGCCTTGGTGTTAGTGGCGATCATGTCTTTATTCCGTTTAATTTATCAGTTACTATCTCGGTTGTTATAGGGAGCATTCTAAGATTTGCACAGACAAGATGTCTGTTCCACTAAACTTTCTAGCTTTTGACAGTGGGATGGGCTTCTAGCCTGTCCAGATTACAAAAATTGGCATACTCCCACCACTATAGGCAATCATTACCGGATGACATAACCCGTTGATTCCCGATAAATTTAGTGGGTCTTCTTTAGGAAATATTCTGACATTGGGGTAACGTTAATTGACCCTTTTGCCAAAAATCTTTCATACAAGTTACCGTTTTGCGAATCATCGGATCGGTTTGCCAAGCCTTTAATAAATTCTTTTTCTGAAGGGCGGTTAAACGCCAAGATAACGGTGGATTGTAGGGTTCACCCTGTAAATTTTTCTCTGGAAAAGAAATTGAAAAATCCTGGATCATAATCCCCTGATCTTGCCAGCGTTCTTCTAGGAGTTGGGCAAAACGTTTATTTCGTTCAATTTGGGTTGTATCTCGAATCCCTGCTAAGGTTTGAATGGGGCCAAAGGTCACCACATTAAAGCCTTGGGTGCCGGGTTGATCTAGGGTTAAATTGGTTTCAGGAAAAGCATTAATTTGTAGTAATAATACTTTATCAAATTTAATAAAATGGGCTTGATTTTCAGCCGAATTATTATATTTTAAAAAATTGTTGAGCCATTCCATTACCGTAAATAAACCGGCATTATCAAAATAGCCTCCATCAGCCACATGATAATTTTGGGGGAAGGATAATTCAGGACAAGGTTTTTGCGGTTTAGGATCGCATTGGGGATCAGGAATCTGAATCGTATTATTCGGATTATTGCGGGCCATGGGGGTAACGTAGGGAAAACTGGCCGATAAACGCGCCGCCGTTGTTAGGTTTAAATCACAACCCGATTCTCCCGGCCCACAATGACTATATAAGGTCTTAAAATCTAAAGATTTGGTGCGCTTGCTGGCAGAAGCTTCATTGGCATAATCGGCCATAGTTCCCTTCACAAATTTCAGAGGAGAAACCAAAAAACGGCGACCATTTTCTACCAGAGTCGTGTTATAAACCGCAATCGGAATCTCTCCGGCTAAGGTTTGGCGACGGCGATCATCTAGGGTAGGAGGTTCATTATTGTCTAATTTCAAACTTTTTTGCCAGGTTTTTTCCAACGCATAACCTCGGTCTAAATAGGGATAATCCGCACTGAACCAATCCACAATCCAGGGTAATCCGATCGCCCGAAAGAGATCGGGAAAGGCTAACCCCCAACCCACCGCATTTAACCAGTCATCGGTGGCAAGATTGACCACCTGGGATAAGCCGTATTTGCTCGTTTTTAACGCATCAGGACTCAATACCTTATTTTCAAATTGATCGAGGTAAAACATGGAGCCAACGGAGCCACCCGACGCTGATCCGATAATGGCGATCGCCTTGGTAAATCCCGTCCCAAGACCCTGATTTGGCTGTTGTAAACCGGCTAAAACCTGGGCCATCCAACCAGAGGCTTGAATCCCTCCCCCACTGGCTCCCACGACTACCAGGGTTTGGGGTTGATTATTGTTGCAAGTTTGGGAGACACCGGCTTGAAATTTTTGATCACAGAGACGATTCCAAACCGCTTTTTGAAAATCCTGTTGATAGTCAGCGATCGCAACCTGGCTGGGTAAGAGTTGAAAATAGTGATCCACGCTCCAGGCTCCGTATCCCATGGCGGAAAATAACAATAATAAGAGAAGGACGGGCCAATAAAAAGTATGATTTAATAAAGGTGTTTTTTGTTCAAACTTTTTAGTGTCAAAAATTTTATGTTTCTGCCAATAGGCTTTGTCTCGGTCTAGTTGATGATCAATCGAGCGATCCAGTAAAAAGGTCATCAAACCAATAAATAAAGTCAGTACCCAAATAATCAGTAGTGCATACAGTAAAGTCGGAGCCTGTAACCTATCGGGCAATAAAGGCTGGCCATTCTTTTGGGGCCAATTGAAATAAATGACTAAAACGTAGAGCAGAAAACCAACGGCAATTTGAAGAATAAAAAACGTGAGACGACGTACCTTCAGCCAATCACGCTCTTGGAAGGTTTCAAGATTACTGCGGAGTTGATTCGGCAAAGGTTTTAGCAAAAAAGTATTGGTTGTTTTATTGAGTTTTTCTAAGAGGTTTAACTTAACAGTTTGTTGAATATAGTCATTCAAGATTTGCCGATATTCATAGGTTTCAATCAACACAAAGATAAGGAAACAAAGCACGATACCTAGCCAAAAATAACCTTGTTTTGCACTACTATCCGTATTGAGATAAAATAATAAAATCCAAGTGGGTAATACCAAAACGATGTTGGCGATCGCCCTGACGTTACGTAAAAAAAGGTTGTCTTCTAAGGAATTTTGAGAAAGGGGAAATGCTCCTTCTCTTTTACTTTCAATTTCGTCGTTAAGATTAGTTTGACGGTATGACTCGGATTCGCGGTCAAGGTTATTCTTAATTTTATTGTTAAGGGGATGATCATCAATTAAAACAATAATTGTTTTCAGGAGGGAGATAATCGTGCTAGAGGTTAAAATAGTACAGACTAAAACAGCAATTAACTGCCAATTTTCTTCAATGACAAAGAGATTTTGGAGAAATGTTGGTGCCAGCTTTTGGGCAATAAAGGGTAAAGAAAATAGAATGAGTCCACTAATTAAGGGAATTCGTAACAGAAAAAGATAGTATAGGGGGTTGGGTAATTTTTGGTATAACCCACGATTGATGTCTTTAAATAGAGGTAATGGGATAATCCCTAATAAAAAGAAAACAATCAGGGCAAACCAAAAGAGTTTAAAAAATAGTTGGTCAGCCGATGGTATTAGGCTTCCTAGCAGGGGAGAAATGTGAAATAGCATGTGAGTTAACATTCCTTATCTTGGTTAAATTCTCAGCACTAAAACTATTTCTCATTGCGGAAGCTAGGCGACAGTTAGCGTGTTAAACCCTCGGTCTCTATGCCAATGATGAGAAGGATCAGTCCTGTTAGTATTTTTTGGATTATAATCATTAAAGACGTTCAAAAAGATTAATTTTTGTTAAGGAGAAAGACCATGGCGGTTAAAAAACAATTTACCAGTTTTCAGGATATGCTCTCCCACAGCGATCGCCCGGTGTTAGTGGATTTTTATGCGACCTGGTGCGGCCCCTGTCAAATGATGGCTCCGATTCTGGAACAGGTCAGCACGCAGTTACAAGGACGGATTCAAGTGGTCAAAATTGACTCGGATAAATATCCCCAATTAGCGTCTCAGTATGGCATTACCGCTTTACCAACGCTGGTTTTGTTTAAAGCGGGAACGGTGATCCATCGCATTGAAGGTGTACTGCAACCCCATCAATTATTACAGCAATTACAGTTATTTCTTTAAGGTAACCAATCAGGAGATAAAATCTCTTCTAAATCACCTAGCGCGGTGACGACTTCTGCTGGTAATTGAGTCAAGCCGAGTTTTGTTTTTTGACTGATAATATACCGGGCATCTTGATAACACTGGGGAAAAATTTCCTGGAGATAGCGTTTTAAACTGGGGCTGGCTTTTAGTTCCCGTTGAATTTGTACTCGAAAAACGGCGATTTCTCCTTGCCAATGACCTTGATTATCATCTTTTTCGCTTTGCCAATATTTTAATTTGAGTAAATGTTCTAAAAGTCGGGTTAATAAACTTTCGAGTTTACGCTTGTCTCGACGGCTCAAACTTTCTACCTCTTCGATTAAATGGGCTAAGTCTAAGTGTTGAAAGTTTTGCTTTTCTAGGCAAGCTAAGGTTTCTTGTAACCATAAATGATAATCGTTTTCGTA
>JAYKIP010000311.1:0-2914 GCA_035286205.1 Merismopediaceae cyanobacterium | reverse complement strand
GTATTGGTCTCGGATAACCTGAAAGCCCATAAAGTGGAAGGGGTAGAAGAAATGCTAAAGTCAGCCGGAATGAAGATGGTCTATCTATCGCGATATTCGCCAGATTTTAATCCAATAGAACATTTATGGTGGGAAATCAAAGCCTTCATTAGACGCTTTAGACCGAAAACGGAGGTTGAGGTTGAGAAACTGATAAAAATAGCCCTTCTACTACATACGCCTAAAATGACAAAGAACTATTTTACTCATTGTTGCTACTGTGCCACATAGATGGCGAATCCGCCGTAATCTTTTGCTTTTTATCATATTATGGAGATGTCTATTAACTCCCAAGCGTCTCAATTATTCTCCCCAAAAAGGATTGATCTGTTTAACGTATGCTAATTTAGCTAATTCTTCAAGCACCTCTCGCCAACGATTTTGATGGGTATGACCGATGCACAAATATTGATCGAGCTGGCAACCGATGCGACCTCGACTCCGGGAATATTGCACGGTGGGATCAATGCGTTTAACTTCTGCTAAGGTTTCGGGATTAGCGGGAATACAAAACTCGTAGGCCATGGCCCGTTGGCCACTACCTTGACCGATCAATCCTTCTGCGGAAATTTGCTCTAAATCAAAGGTAATTTTTTCGCATTCCGCCTGGATAGAAACGGCAGTGGTCAATGTTAATAAAGCTAAGAAGAATCCCGAAATAATAGATTGCGGCCGGCTCATCATTGAAATACTTAAAACGCTCAAAAAGGTGACTCATTTAGAGAACAATACTGTTAATGAGCATGGATAAAAATTATCCTAATTATAACCTTCGACTCACCGTTAAGCCGGAAGCTAGGCTTAAACCCCTACTGAAAACGGTTTGAGCGGGGTGCTACGATGTCGGTTAGACTGAAGCGGAATACCAAAATCTGTGGACTCTGGATAAGATTTTTCACGTCAGCCCCGATTCATCCCCTCCCTTAACCCGCCATTATGTTCTTCAAAAGTTCTTTCAATCCGGCTCCTAATCCCCTACAATCCCTGGTTTCCCCGTTGGCAAAGATTCTGGGCAAAGATGGGGTGATTCAACGCAAGGATGAACTCTTAACCTACGAATGTGATGGTTTAACCGGGTATCGTCAACGCCCGGCTTTGGTGGTTTTACCGCGCACTACGGAGCAAGTGAGGCAGGTGGTAACACTCTTGCATGAGCAACAAATTCCCTGGGTAGCTAGGGGAGCCGGGACGGGATTATCCGGGGGAGCTTTACCCCTCGAAAAAGGTGTGTTAATTGTCCTCACTCGCATGAACCAAATCTTGAACATTGACCTAGAAAATCAACGGGTGATTGTTCAGCCAGGGGTGATTAATAATTGGGTGACCCAGGCGGTTAGTGGGGCCGGCTTTTATTACGCACCCGATCCCTCTAGTCAAATTGTCTGTTCTTTAGGGGGGAATATTGCGGAAAATTCGGGGGGAGTTCACTGTCTGAAATACGGCACAACCACGAATCATGTTTTAGGGTTAAAAGTGGTGATTCCCGACGGATCGGTGATGGATTTAGGGGGCTATTTACCGGAAATGCCGGGCTATGATTTGACCGGATTATTTGTGGGGTCGGAAGGAACCCTGGGCATTGCCACTGAAATTACCTTAAAAATTCTTAAGGTTCCCTCGTCTATTTGTGTGGTGGTTGCTGATTTTATGTCTATGGAAGCGGCCGCCCAAACAGTGGCAGATATTATTGCGGCGGGGATTATTCCGGCGGGGATGGAAATTATGGATAATTTAAGTATTAATGCAGTGGAAGATGTGGTGGCGACGGGCTGTTATCCCAGGGATGCGGTGGCAATTTTATTGGTGGAATTGGATGGTTTAACGGCAGAGGTAAAAGCGAATCAAGAGCAGGTGAAAAAGCTTTGCAAAAACAATGGCAGTCGGGATTTTATCTGTGCCTATGATGAGGAAACTCGTCTGAAACTTTGGAAAGGTCGTAAGGCGGCTTTTGCGGCGGCGGGGAAAATGAGTCCGAGTTATTTTGTGCAGGATGGGGTGGTTCCTCGCGCTCAGTTAGTGCAAATTCTGAAGGATATTAACGACTTGGGCGATCGCTTTGGATTTCGGATTGCCAATGTGTTCCATGCGGGGGATGGCAATTTACATCCGTTAATTTTATACAACCATGCGGAACCGGGAGCCTGGGAAAAGGTGGAAGAATTAGGCGGTGAAATTTTAAAACGTTGTGTGGAATTGGGGGGAAGTCTCTCCGGGGAACATGGCATTGGCACGGATAAAAATAATTTTATGTCCGCGATGTTTAACGAAGTTGATTTAGAGACCATGGCTTGGGTTAAAACCAGTTTTAATCCGGATAATTTAGCCAATCCCGGTAAATTGTTCCCTACTCCCCGCTCCTGTGGTGAAGTGGCGAATGCCCAGACTCAACCCAATACTTTGGCTTCTGTTTATTAGGGATTACTCCCGATTACACGGCTTCATCTACTAAGAGGCGATCGCCTTGGACCAAGGGCAATAAGTCAATGATGGCCAACATTTTATCTTGATAGGGAATAACGCCTTGGCAGAAGTCCTGATTAATTTCCGTTTCAACGGTTTGATCGGTGACTAATTGTTTGGGATCGAGCATGAAAATATCATGAATATGATCCACTAATAGCCCGGCAACAATCCCCTGAACATTGACAATAATGGCCCGACCTTCTTTCTGGAAACGATGGGACTGGGGCAAATTAAAGAAACTCCGCACATCCATTAAGGTGATGACTTCCCCCCGCAGATTAATATTGCCTAAAACAAAGTTGGGGGTGCAGGGAATGGGGGTAACTTTATTGAATTGAATAAATTCCTGAATGGACGACAATTCAATCCCAAATAATTCTTGATGGAGACTAAAGACAGAAACCGGTTTCAG
>JAYKIP010000310.1:0-4929 GCA_035286205.1 Merismopediaceae cyanobacterium | reverse complement strand
TGGTCTCATCGGGAAGCAAATTTGGTCAAACCCTTGACAATCTCCGGGGCAGGGGTGTTAATCTTATAAACGTGCGTCTTTGGGGCGTAGCCAAGCGGTAAGGCAGCGGGTTTTGGTCCCGCCATTCCTAGGTTCGAATCCTAGCGCCCCAGTTATTATTCTTCCGTCGAATTTTCTTCCGACAACAGATACTTCATCAGTACCTGAAGTTTGCCGCGTTCGATGTAGGGCCAACCGCCACTTTCCTCTATATCCTTGAGAAAACCATACAAGCCTTTCCGGGTATTGGGTAAAGCCGGTTCAAATTGTTCGGTACGGATGCGGCGATGGAGTTGCTCTAGGGTGCGTAACAGGGCCAACAGGCGATCGCAGTCTTGACCACAGTCCTGGGTTGCCTTGTCCACCAAAGAACGAATCGTTTGTAGGGTGTCTTCAAAATTGTCGTATTCGGGCATAACGTAAATCCTAACTTCTGGACAAGAGCCATTCCCTACTATAAAAGATTAGGGCTTATTCCTTTGCCGAGTTACCAGGATGTCCTAGGGCGATCGCCCCTCCCCTCAACCGATGACCCGCCATAATTTATCATCCCCAGGGAAAGAAGGAACCCGATGCTCCCCAGCCGTGAGTGACCCCCCGCGTGATATGATGACCTTCAACGCATTGTCTTATCTGTTGACAGGAATACTTGTCGGCCTTGGGGGATGCTAGAGGGTGATACGTTACCCAACAGAATTAATCTTGAGCGGCTTCTGGGGACAAAACTCTAAAAATTGTCTCGCTATGCCTCGTTTACAGGTATTCATAATCCCCGATAACAATCATTTATAACTTAACCATCCCAGGAAATAGGTTACGTCAGACCCAAAACCTGGGTTAAAGCCCCTTTATTTGAGATTGACCAAGCGAGGTTAACCATGAGGTTTCGTTCACTAATCGTTGCCTTTCTATCATTATGTCTAGGAATGCTTGCTTTGTTTCCCAGTGGTTCAGCCCTAGCGGTAGATAAAAGCCAACTCACTTATGATGAGATTCTGGGAACAGGGTTAGCTAACAGTTGTCCTGAAGTTTCCTCCTTTACCAGGGGGACGATCGCCGTTGAACCGAACACGACGTACTTAGTAGATGATCTGTGTTTAGAACCCCAGCAATTTTTTGTTAAAGAAGAACCCAAAAACAAACGCCAAGAGGCCGAATTTGTTGAAGGAAAATTGTTGACCCGCTATACCACCAGTCTGGAGCAGATTCGCGGCTCTATCTCGGTAGATCAAGATGGTGTTTTAACCTTTAAGGAAAGAGACGGGATTGACTTCCAACCCATTACCGTCCTGTTACCGGGGGGCGAGGAAGTCCCCCACTTCTTCACGATCAAGAGCTTTATCGGTAAAACTGAACCCGGCTTTACGTCCATCAACAGTTCGACGGATTTTGTCGGTTCCTATAAAGTCCCTTCCTATCGCGGTGCTGGTTTCCTCGATCCCAAAGCACGCGGTCTTTACACCGGCTATGACAATGCCGTAGCCTTACCCGCGAATGCCGATACCTTCCAGCGCACCAACGTTAAAAAGACCCCCATTGGCAAAGGCAATCTGTCTTTACAGGTGACGAAAGTGGACGGCGAAACCGGCGAAATTGGCGGTATTTTTGAAGCGATTCAACCCTCGGATACCGACCTAGGAGCCAAAAAACCCGTTGATGTCAAAATTCGTGGCGTTTTCTACGCTCGTGTGGATGGCCAAGCCTAATTGAAGTTAATTAGTCAATTAATTGATTTTCTTGGCTTAACGGCATGCTTAACTGAATATTTTGATGAATGGGGCTTTGGCCCCTTTTTTTATGGTCTGGGGCGAAGTATTCGGGTTGTAAATAGTAAATTTGCTCAAACAACTTTTCACAGGGAGCGAGGCCGGAACGTCTTCTTGATCAGTCCGCTCAAAAGGTCATCTCTCCCAACGTTATGCTGGTAATCAATCAATCGGAAAGTGTCGCTAATCTCCAGGCGTTAAATGAAGATATTCTGCAAAGTTTTGTGGACATTTTCCCGCACCTAAATGTCGAACAGCAACAAGAAGTTTCTAAATTAATGAAACAGGTTTATCGCATCAATTATTTGCAGAGGAAACAAGTAAAACTTTCGCGATTTTTAGGCATCAAAGTGCGTCAAGACTCTATTCCGTTTGATCTCCTACTTCAAGAACTAAAATATATCTTAATCGTCATCAAAAACCATGCCCCAGACCCAGAGATTATTCAAGAATTACGGTTAGGTTTAGAACGTGACATCAATCAATACCATTACCCGATTAGCGGCAGAATAATTAACTTTTTTAATAATTTTTACCACATTAAATCTGTTCCTTTTAAAATTTTTATGGGTCTTACCGTTACCACGTTTCTGTCAATTTTGATGGTTAATATCTGTATTCAACAACTTTATTATAGTCGTCTGCAAACCGCTTCACCGACTGTCTCATCTCTCCCCTCGCTTGTTCAAAAAAACAAGTCTTCTCCTTCTGCTAGTCCCCTGACCTCATCTTCAAAAGGCACTATCTTTTCTCGCAATGAACATATCTGGTATGAATTAGTTTATGCGGCGATGGCCGGGGTGTTAGGGAGTGTAGCCAGTATTTTGTTAAGAATTATTGACTTCCATGATCAAAACTATCATGATCCCCTCATCCCCTTTTTTATTGGTTTATTAAAGCCCTTAATTGGGCTAATTTTCGGGATGTTTGTTTTTAGCTTAATTGGCTCAGAAACCCTAATTAAATTTGATTTTATTAATGCTCAATCTTCATCTGCTAATGACATTAATAGTAAAGCTCGCCAGGATTTATTTGTCTTTTCCTGTTCCTTTATTGTCGGTTTTAGTGAACGATTTGCTTCCGACTTGCTAAAAAAAAGTGAGTCTTCTATGATTGACAGTAAATAATCCCCTGATTACCGTTCTTTCCTGTAACTATTATGACAACTAATTCGCCTGACTCCCTACAGCAAATGGAATCCCAAAACCTGGTCATTGCCCTGGCTGACCTTAAAAAAGAGGTGGATTTGCTCAAGGAAATTCAAACCCGTTTAAAAGCCCTGGGTCTTTATACCATTGCCATTGATGGCCTTTGGGGGCCTAGCACAGAAAATGCCATGGATCAATTCTGCGATTCGGTGCATTTAAATTGTATGGATACGGGACTGTTTGGCCCCACCTTTGCCAAGGCCTTATTAGAGACCCAAGCGGTAGATAATCCGGGCCCCTATGGTCTGCCCACCTGGTGGCAAGGGGGTAATAAGGATCAATTGGCCCTAGCAGTGGCGAAGGAAGGTAAAGCCCAGGGAGTGACCGATCGCAACCAACTCTGCTACATCATGGCCACCATCCAACACGAAACCGCCGCCACCTATAAACCGATCGCCGAGTATGGGGGAGCCAGACAACGGTACGCCCCTTACTATGGCCGGGGTTATGTCCAATTAACCTGGAAATATAACTACGAAAAATATGGGACAATGCTCCATCAAGATTTCGTGAATCATCCCGATCTGGTGATGCAACCGGATGTCTCGTTATTTATCATTGTGAATGGTATGAAGGATGGGATTTTCACCGGCAAAAAACTGAGTGATTATATCTCCGGCAGTCGGGTAGATTTTGTGAATGCCCGGCGCATTATTAACGGGTTAGACCGGGCCGATCTGATTGCCGGCTATGCCCAACAATGGCAACAAACCCAATTATTTTAGGAAGTCAACACTTTCCTTTAGCCATAACCGCCTCAAGGCCCCAAAGACAGGAAACTCGCTCCGGTTTGAAGGTTGAGGGGCAAAATCCGGCGGTTGGTTGTTGGCCGATTCCGATACAATAGAGAACCGTCTCAAAGAAAGATCCCACTGTTATTCGGGGATAACTCCTTTCTTGCTTTAGGGGTGACGCTCTTTTGCTAAATGTTTATGGTGTCCTATGTATAATCCTTCCCTTCGTCAAGAACCCCGCTACGAACCGGCGGCGGTACTCCCCATTACCCGTGAAACGTCTCTCTTGGATTGGTTGCGAACCAGTAACCGCTTAATTTTCCGCGAAAAAGAAGAGTCAGTAGCGGAAGTATTATTGGATGATGTGGAAATTTCCGAATTGATGGGTGATGTAGATGACGGTCTTTATGACGATGACCTAGACGATGATCTTGACCTGACCGATGATGATGCGATTTAGTAAAGTCAAAATCAAGTCAGGACAAGAATCGTGAATAGTAAAGCGGAAACACCTCACCTTTTCGTTAAACCGACGGGTTTACAATTGCTCTTTTTGTTGACGGGGTTACTGTTGGCCTTGGCCCTGGGTTTAGGAGGATGGCAAGGTACTTGGTCGGATCTGAGCCAATCTTTGCTGTTGCCCCTGGGGGTCAGTGCCGGTCTCACGGCTTTGTTGGGTTATTGGGTAGTTCCTCTCCTCCGTCGCTTAAAGGCGGGTCAGGTGATCCAGGAGGATGGCCCCCAATCCCACTTGAAAAAGGCCGGGACTCCGACCATGGGGGGAATTTTTTTTGTTCCTGTCGCGGCGATTTTGGCGGTACTCTGGACAGGGTTTGATCTTCCCGTGTTGGCAGTGGCCCTAGTGACGTTGGGATATATGGGCATCGGTTGGATTGATGATTGGCAAATTCTGAAGCAACAGTCCAATAAGGGGTTAACGCCCCGGCAAAAGTTGATCCTGCAAATTGCGATCGCTGTTTTATTTTGTCTTTGGCTCTTTTTTACCCAATCTGCTGAAATTACCCAGGTGAAGTTACCGGGGGTGGTGTTACCCCTGGGACTTTTCTTTTGGTTATTGGCGGGTTTTGCCCTGGTGGCCGAAAGTAATGCTACGAATTTAACCGATGGGGTGGATGGTTTGGCCGGGGGAACCGCCGCGATCGCCTTTTTGGGGTTAGGAGC